>NZ_JAWDHA010000096.1:0-9666 GCF_034190895.1 Virgibacillus sp. M23
CATCCTTTAGGTCTGGTAGCAATAGCGGAGAGGTCACACCTGTTCCCATGCCGAACACAGAAGTTAAGCTCTCCAGCGCCGATGGTAGTTGGGGCTTTGCCCCTGCAAGAGTAGGACGCCGCCAGGCCAAGTTATAATCATATCGCGGGATGGAGCAGTCTGGTAGCTCGTTGGGCTCATAACCCAAAGGTCGCAGGTTCAAATCCTGCTCCCGCAACCAAATTACATTATTAACTATATTGGTTAATTGAATATCAATAGTACTGTAAAATGTAACCAAAACGTTTCATCTAACTACACTGAATAACATTATTATAGTTGAATAAATTGGTCCGGTAGTTCAGTTGGTTAGAATGCCTGCCTGTCACGCAGGAGGTCGCGGGTTCGAGTCCCGTCCGGACCGCCACTAATATTATAAAGGTAGACACAGGATTTCATTATTGAAAATCGTGTGTTTTTTATATTTAATAGGAATTTTCATCAAGAAGCTGTCGCCCCGAATCAAGTAAAATATCCATCCTTATCTACTTCATGTTATTTCCAATCTAGTATGGTTTCCTTTTTCATTTTTCAACATTTTTTGCTATCATAAAATATAGCTTAAAAAGAAATTGGTGTGACTTGTAAATGGATGAATTTTCATTAATTGATTCAATAAAACAAACATATTATAGCCAGCCTACTTTAATCAAAGGTATTGGGGATGATGCAGCTGTTATACGTCAATCTGCATCAGATATTGTAACGGCAGTTGATACTTTTGTAGAAGGAGTCCATTTCCGAAGGGATACGATGGAGCCTTTTCATGTAGGCTTTCGGGCTTTAGCAGCAAATTTAAGTGATTTAGCTGCAATGGGAGCAACTCCTGCTTTTTATCTAGCTTCTATTGTTATTCCTAAGACTTGGACCGAAATAGAAATTGCTGAGATCTTTGCTGGCATGAAGAAAATGGCTGGGAAATACCACATGGACTTAATTGGTGGAGACACAGTATCGGGCAAAGAACTATCTTTATCTATTACTGTGATTGGTTATGTTGATCATGATAAAATTCGCTATCGTCATACTGCTAAAGCTGGAGATATTGTATTTGTAACGGGTACATTAGGTGATTCACAAGCAGGCTTTCATATTCTGACAAATCCAAGCTCCTACGATAACGCAGCGTATTTTATTAAAAGGCATCAACTACCCACACCTCAAATCGATTTTGCAGCTCATTTGCAGAAGTTTACTCGAATCACATTAAATGATGTGAGTGATGGCATTGCAAGTGAAGCAGCAGAAATTGCGGAAGCTTCAAGGGTAACTATTCAATTAGAGGATAATCGAATTCCAGTTCATGAGACATATAATCAATTTCCTTCTGATTTACAATATAACTGGAAATATTTTGGAGGGGAAGATTTTGAATTATTAGGTACTGTTCCGTCAGCGGACTGGTCGGAGTTAAAGAGCGTAGCTAAATTATTACCTGTTAGAATAACGAAAATAGGTAAAGTTATAAACGAGGATACAAGTGGAAAGGTATATATCAATAAGGATGGTAGGAATTACACTTTACCAAAGCAGGGGTACACACATTTAAAGTAGGTGGATTTATTGGATACATATCAAATTACAACTCATACAGTAGAAGAAACAATACAGCTTGCTGAAAAACTTGCGATATTACTTAAGCCAGGCGATGTTATTACGCTTGAAGGTGACCTTGGAGCTGGAAAGACAACTTTTACAAAGGGTATTGCAGTTGGACTAGGAGTAAAACGAAATGTGACAAGTCCAACATTTACGATTATTAAAGAGTATGAAGGCGAACTGCCGTTATATCATATGGACGTCTATCGATTAGAACATTCAGATGAGGACATAGGGTTTGATGAATATTTTAATGGAGACGGTATTTGTATCGTTGAATGGGCAAGATTTATTCAAAATTACTTACCACAAAATCGTCTAGAAATAACTATTTCATACATTAATGAACATTCGAGAGAATTAGCATTTACTGCATGGGGTGACCATTTTAAATACGTTCTAAATGAACTACAGTTATAATTTAGCAGAATGAGGAGTTATTTACATGAACATACTTGCTATCGATACTTCGAACCAAGTAATGAGTGTCGCTATTCAACAAAATGAGCAAATCATTGGCGAAATAAATACAAACTTAGCGAAGAATCATTCCGTACGTTTAATGCCAGCAATTGATCAATTAATGAAAGATATTGGATTAATGCCTGATCAATTAGAGCAAATTGTTGTTGCAAAAGGTCCTGGATCATTTACAGGAGTTCGAATTGGGTTGTCTACAGCAAAGACAATGGCCTGGGCACTGAATATACCAATAGTGGGCATTTCTAGTTTGGAAGTCCTTGCATATCAAGGGCGATTTTTTAATGGTCTTATTTGTCCTTTTTTTGATGCTAGAAGGGGAATGGTTTATTCCAGTACCTATCAGTGGCAAGGTACGATTATGGAAGAGATTGTACCTGAATCAAATATCTCCATGGAGGATTTATTAAACAAGCTTAAGGCTTATGACAAGCCTGTTTTGTTTTTAAGTCCTGACATGCATATTCATCAGGAAGCTATTGAACGGATAGTGGGAATAAATGCCATGATTCCAGAACCTACCTATCATCTACCTAGGGCTTCTCATTTGATATTAGCATCTAAAGATAAACCCATTGATTCTACACATACGTTGACTCCAAATTACCTCAGACTTGCAGAAGCAGAAGCGAAATGGCTTGAGCAACAAAGGGAAAAGCAAGCGAATGAGTAACGTAGCAATACGAAAAATGGAAGTAGCTGATGTTCAACAAGTAATGGAAGTGGAAAAGGCATCTTTTACCACTTCATGGACGACAGACATTTTTTATCAGGAGATTACCGATAATCCACATGCATATTATTTTGTGATGGAGCTTGACGATACTATTGTCGGTTATGTAGGTATGTGGATAGTCCTGGATGATGCACAAATTACGAATATTGCTATTATGCCATCTTTTCGAGGGAGAAGATTAGGAGAAAAACTATTCCACTATACTATTCGATATGCGATAATGAAAGGAGTCAGTCGTCTGTCTTTAGAAGTTCGTAAATCGAATATGGTAGCACAAAAATTATATCGTAAATTTGGGTTGGTATCAGGCGGCATTCGTAAAAATTATTATACAGATAATCAGGAAGATGCAATTGTAATGTGGGTGAATTTAACATGAAAAAAGACACAATACTATTAGGAATTGAAACAAGTTGTGATGAAACTGCAGTAGCCATTGTAAAAAATGGAAGAGAAATTCTTGCCAATGTCGTTGCATCACAAATTGATAGTCATAAACGATTTGGCGGAGTAGTTCCAGAAATAGCTTCCCGTCATCATGTGGAACAAATAACGTATGTACTGGAAGAAGCACGACAACAGTCAAATACGGTATGGGAAGATATTGATGGGATTGCAGTTACGGAAGGGCCAGGTTTAGTAGGTGCTTTATTAGTAGGTGTGAATGCTGCTAAAGCATTGGCTTTTGCTAAACAAAAACCGTTGATTGGTGTACATCATATAGCTGGACATATTTATGCAAATCGGTTAGAAAAGGAATTTGAATTCCCTTTGCTTGCATTAATCGTTTCTGGTGGTCATACAGAACTTGTTCTTATGAAATCACATGGAGCATATGAATTAATTGGCGAAACAAGGGATGATGCTGCAGGAGAAGCCTATGATAAAGTTGCACGTATGTTGCAATTGCCTTATCCAGGTGGCCCGCAAATTGACCGGCTGGCAGAACTAGGAGAAGAAGCAATCGATTTTCCTAGAGCTTGGTTAGAGCAAAATAGCTATGATTTTAGCTTTAGTGGGCTGAAGTCTTCTGTTATTAATACCATTCACAATGCAAAACAACGTGGAAAAGAACTTAGAAAAGAGGATATAGCAGCTAGCTTTCAAGCTAGTGTGATTGATGTATTAACTACAAAAACGGTTCGTGCAGCAAAGGAGTTTGACGTTAAACAGGTTATTATTGCAGGCGGTGTAGCAGCTAACAGAGGGTTACGTAATGCGTTGGAAGCGGAATTTGCAAAGACTAGTATTCCGTTATTAATACCTCCTTTAAACCTTTGCACGGATAATGCTGCAATGATTGCTGCTGCAGGGACAATTGCTTTTGAACAAGGTAGACGTTCAGGGCTTGAATTAAATGCAAGACCTTCGTTGCTTTTAAAGTAATCCACAGTTTGTCACAGAAATGTTCATAACTTCTTTGAAGTCTGTCAGATAGTCATGTTGAAAGTGGGTAAAATTGTGGAAAACTGCATAAAAACGTGTGGATAATGTGCATATCTTTTTATTAATAGCAATATAATGCATGTTATTCACTTTTGAGCTTGTGGATAACTATACAACATTTAATGATGTTAGAGAAATTTGGTGATTGAGCAGTGTCTAAGAAACAGTCCTTTTATATACAGAATGATTTAATTATCTTATTTATTTTGTTTGTATGTGTCAGCTTACTTGCTATTTACAACGCCCAGCAATTGGATCAATATGGTAAGAACTTTGTCTTGCAACAAATTGTTTGGTTTACAATAGGTGTTGGTATTGTAGCTGCCATACAGTATTTAGATATTGAGCAAATACAGAAGGCTAGTGTCTTCATATATGGATTTGGTGTACTTGTGCTTGCTGTGTTGTTAATTAGTCCTGAGGCGATAGCAAAGCCTGTCAATAATGCGAAAAGTTGGTTCCAGCTTCCTGGACTTTCGTTACAGCCCGCTGAGTTTACGAAAATAACGACCATTATATACATGGCTGCTGTTATCCACAGCCATAAGCAAAAATTTGAAAGACCGACCGTAAAGTCAGACATACTTATGTTAGTTAAAATTCTTGCAGTAGTTGGAGCTCCCGTCTTTTTAATTATGCAACAGCCTGATTTTGGTACGGCAATGGTGTATCTATTCATTGCAGGAATGATTATTATATTATCGGGAATTGATTGGAAAATTATTACGTTCCTAATTGTTAGTATTTCAGCGATACTTGGCGCTGTATTAGGATTTATTGTAAAGTTCCCGGATCTAGCAAAGAAAATTGTTGGAGACGATCAGGCGTACCAGATTGATCGAATTATGACGTGGTTTGATCCTACGCAACAAACAAGTGATGCTACATGGCATTTTGACCAGGCTTTTATGGCACTTGGTTCAGGGCAATTATTTGGAAAAGGGCTTGGGACACCTCAGGTTAATTTCCCAGAAGCACAAACCGATTTTATCTTTTCCATCATTGGAGAGAGCTTTGGTTTTGTCGGCAGTGCGCTTGTCATTTTTCTATATTTTATGTTGCTATATAAGTTAGTTACGATTGGGCTCGCTATTTATAAGCATTCGCCGTTTGCTGCATATATTTGTTTTGGCTACCTGAGTATGCTGTTAGTCCACGTGTTTCAAAATGTTGGGATGGCAATAGGAATTATGCCGGTTACAGGAATTCCGTTATTGTTGATAAGTTATGGAGGCAGTTCCGTATTATCCACAATGCTTGGCTTTGGCGTGATTTATCGAATAGCTGTGGAAAACTCGATTCAAAATGATTATCTATTCAAATAAATATGGTCATCTAAAAAAGCTACATGATATAAAATTGCGATCATGTAGCTTTTTATTTACAAGCAGATGTGGCATATCATCATCGAAATCTAGGATATGGGACGCTTTATGTAGACTCGAGCAATTTATCCATCTAAGGTTGACTATTCTTTCTATTTCATACTTCGGTAAACCACCTAATCATTGTATTCAAAAAATGATAAAAAACCCGAGCTATTTTTCGAAATATAACTTCGTATATTCGGAATATAGCTCGGATTTGTTTCATCTAGATTACTATGTTGGGGCGCTCTTTTAAATCGATTATTCCTCTTGTAGCTCGGCCCACTCTTCCATTAATCGTTCGATATGCTGTTTTCGATTTTGCGTCTCTTGAGTTAATTCAAGTGCCTTTTCATGATCTTGGAAAATTTCTGGCTGTGTCATTTTATCTTCTATCTGATTGATTTCTAACTCTAGTTTTTCAATTTCTTCCTCGAGTTCAGCAATTCGTCGTTGCTTCTTGCGTCTTTCACTTTTTAATTGCTTTTCTTCCTTGTAGCTCCGCTTTTTTTCAGTTGTTGACTTTTGTTTAACTACTTCAGCTTGCTGTAATCTTTGTATTTCTGCCTCTTCTGCTTTTTTCTCTAGATAATAATCATAATCCCCTAAATAAAGCATCGTATTGGATCTTTGCATTTCGATCACTTGATCAGCAATTTTGTTAATAAAATAGCGATCATGAGAAACAAAAAGTATCGTACCTGGATAATCGATTAAAGCAGCTTCAAGTACTTCCTTACTATCGATATCAAGATGGTTTGTCGGTTCATCGAGTATAAGCAGATTGGCTTTTTGCATCATCAATTTAGATAATGCCAGTCTTGCTTTTTCTCCCCCACTTAATGCATTCACTGGCTTTAAGACATCGTCTCCTGAAAATAAGAAGTTACCAAGAACGGTGCGTATATCTTTTTCATTTATCGTCGGATAATCATCCCAGAGTTCCATCAATACCGTTTTTGAAGAGTTTAAATTTGCCTGCTCTTGATCATAATAACCAATTTGAAAATTTGTTCCGAGCTGAATGTTACCTTTTGCAGCCTTCAGTTTACCTAATATAACTTTTAATAACGTAGTTTTACCAACTCCATTAGGTCCTACTAAAGCAACACTTTCACCACGATTTAGGTGCAGATCTACATGGTGAAATAAGTCATTATCTTCACCATCATAACGAAAGGACAGATCATTGATTTTTAAGACATCATTTCCACTTCTTTTGTCGATATGAAATGAAAAGGAAGCAGAAGATTCTTCTCCTAAAGGTCGATCAAGCTTGTCCATTTTTTCTAACTGCTTCCGCCTACTTTGGGCACGCTTGGTTGTAGACGCACGTACAATATTTCGTTGAATAAAATCCTCCATTTTTTTAATTTCAGATTGTTGTTTTTCATATTCTTTTAGGTCTTTTTCAAAATCCAAAGCTTTTTGTTCTAAAAATTTACTATACGTACCATGATATTTTTTCGTTTTATGTCTGGAAATCTCATAAACGATGGATACGGTCTTATCTAGAAAATAACGATCGTGGGAGACGATGATGATAGCTCCAGGATAGCTTATTAGATAGTTTTCTAACCAATTTAATGTATCAATATCCAAGTGGTTTGTTGGTTCATCTAAAATAAGTAACTGTGGCTTCTTTAATAACAGTTTTCCTAGTGCCAATCTAGTTTTTTGACCACCACTTAGTGTTTCAATTGGTGTTTGGTAGTCAAAATGATGAAAATCTAGGCCAGTTAAAACAGCTTTTATATCTGCTTCATAGGTATATCCGCCATTCCTTTGAAAGACCTGTTGTAGTTTATCGTATTGATCCAATAATTTTTCATAGCTGTCAGTTGAATGGTTAGTCGTTTGTTCCATTTGCTTTTCAAGGAGACGTAGCTCTTCTTCCTGTTTTCTTAATTCCGTAAATACAGCGAGCATTTCATCCCAAATGGTTTGATTTGATTCAAGTGACATATGTTGTGATAAGTAACCGATTGTTAAATCCTTAGGCTGGAAAAGCTCACCATCATCATAGCTGAGTTCACCAGCCATTATTTTTAATAGTGTAGACTTTCCAGCTCCATTTCTACCTACAATAGCAATACGATCATTGTCTTTTACTTCCATTTTTATATTCGATAGAATCTCATCAGCACCAAATGCCTTAGAAAGTCCATTCATTTGCATAAGTATCATAGCTTTTCACCTCATCCATACTAGTGTATCTTAATTACATGAACGCAAGCAATATAATTGTGAAAACGATCACGACTTATTTCCATTTTTCTGCTAGAATAGAGATGGAGTTCAAAGCAATGGAGTTGGGCAAATGTCAGATTTTACACACTTTAATCAACAGGGTAGGGCGCATATGGTGGATATTAGTGATAAGCAAGAAACGAATCGTATGGCAATCGCTAGATCCAGTATCCTTATGAACAAACAAGTTTATGAGGCGATTATTGGAAATGCTATAAAAAAAGGGGATGTACTTGCAGTTGCACAAGTTGCAGGTATTATGGCAGCAAAGAAGACACCAGACTTTATTCCAATGTGTCATCCGTTACCATTAACGGGCGTTAATATTTCGTTTCAGTGGGATACGTCACATGATACATATGAATTAATTGTTGATGCCACTGTGAAAACGAAAGGAATTACAGGTGTTGAGATGGAAGCTCTTACTGCTGTGTCTGCTGCTACATTGACAGTATATGATATGTGCAAAGCGATTGATAAAGGGATGACCATCGGCCAGACATTTTTAATCGAAAAACAAGGTGGTAAATCTGGAGATTATTATCGTAAGGAAAGAAGGAATGACCATGGATCAAAATAAAATACCTCAAGCAACTGCTAAACGCTTGCCATTGTATTATCGATTTTTAAATAATTTGAATCACCAGGGCAAAAAAAGGGTGTCCTCCAAGGAATTAAGTGATGCGGTAAAAGTCGATTCTGCTACCATTCGCAGAGATTTTTCTTATTTTGGTGCATTGGGTAAAAAGGGATATGGCTATAATGTCGAATACCTATTGGGATTTTTTCGTAAGACGCTCGATCAGGATGAAACAACGGATGTTGCACTAATTGGCGTAGGTAATCTAGGTACTGCCTTTTTACATTATAATTTTATGAAAAATAATAATATATTAATAAAGATGGCGTTCGATAGTGATCCCGATAAGGTTGGAACTACGATTGGTGATGTACCTGTATATAATATTGCAGATTTAGAAGACAAGATAGCTGGTGTAAAGGTGGCAATCTTAACAATCCCTGCTAGTGAAGCGGATGGAATCACCGATCGACTCGTGGAGCAAGGGATTACGGGGATTTTAAATTTCACTCCAGCGAGGATTACGGTTCCAGAACATATTCGTGTTCATCATATTGATTTAGCGGTTGAGCTACAAGCACTTGTTTACTTCTTAAAACATTATCCTTTAGAAACGAATCGTCTAGAATAAGCGAAGCCTCTTGATGGTAATTAAAGCTACTGAGAAGCGTTTTTGATATGCTCTCCTTTATCTCGCTAATAACTCAGTAAGATCTTAATTCAAGCAATAATACGGATTAAGCGGGGGATCGACTGCCAGTAAATGTCCGATTGGTTTTACGAATAATCCGTGGGGATAAACAAATCCCCCACGGATTGAAGTTTTACTTTGTGTAGACAGATTAAACATTGATTCTGTATTACTTAAGGAGCGTTTTAATAGTGAAATAGCAGTATTTGATGAAGCGTCGTTTTCCATGGGCAACGCTTCAATGTATATTTTCTTTCTTGATTGGAAAAGCAAAAGTAAGTAGTTTTTTGCTCTTAAGGAAAAATGAAATCAGAAACAAGCTGGGAAACCTAGATAGGGTTTCTTTTTTTGTAAGTTAAGAAAGTATAAAATCAGTGCAATGACTGCGTTAAGCCAAGTAGTTATTTTGAAATGTTTGTGTATATTGGCAATGCTCCGACTAATTACTTCGCTTTCCGCGGGCACGGCCTCAACTAAC
>NZ_JAWDHA010000097.1:0-9350 GCF_034190895.1 Virgibacillus sp. M23
TTAAGAAAGTACACCGCCTTCAGGCAAAATACAAGCCTAAATTATAACAAAAAAGATTCCAGCTATCATTTTTTGATAACTGGAATCTTTTTTAACTTCATAAGGGCTAGTTATGTCCCAGCCCCTTCGTTCTTTATTGTTTCTTCATTACATTTGTCTCCGTCTCTTAATCATACTTTATTTTTTCGATTATGCCTGAACAGTAGATGCTTTTTGCAATCGAAGAACAATGCCTGTAATAATTAGGACTATACATGCTGGGATTAGCCAGCCAAGACCTTCATTATATAACGGCAAAACTGTTTCGTAGAACGAAACAATGGGAATCATCCAGTTAAAGTAAGGAATACCTAATGATTCACAGAGCGATTTTAGTCCATCAATGCTACTGATTAAAAATGTTACTGCAATTACCGAAATGTAGACAGATCTTCCATGGTAAAACAAAGGTGACAAGAATGCTAATAACATTAAGACGATCGCTAATGGATATAGGAACATCAGTACAGGTATGGAATAAGTAATAATATTAGTAAGACCAAAATTAGCTATTACAAAAGTTATCACTGCAAAGAATACAACAAACTTTTTATAGCTTATCCTTGGAAATAATGAATGAAAATATTCTGAACAAGCAGTTGTTAACCCAATGCTTGTCGTTAAACAAGCTAATGTAATAACAAGCGCTAATAGAATCAATCCAAATGTTCCAAAATAATGTGTTGATGCACTACTCAATACAGGTCCACCATTATCAAATATTCCGTATATCTCTGTACTTGTAGCTCCTAAATAAGCAATTCCAACATATATCGCTCCTAATAAAACAATAGCAACAGAACCAGACCTGGCCGTAGCTCTCAATATTTCTCGTTTAGATGTAATTCCCAATGAACGAATAGCCTTAATCACGATAATTCCAAACACCAAGGAAGCAAGTGCATCCATTGTATTATAGCCCTCCAAAAATCCATTCAAAAAGGCACCATCTGCATATGCCTCCTGAGGAGTTTGTAAAGAACCCATTGGTTTGAAAATAACCATAGCAAGTAAAATCACAAGTAGTACCACAATGCCTGGCGCTAAAATCTTACCAACATAATCGACGATTTTTGCAGGATAAAGCGAAAAAAATAGGGTTATTGCAAAGAAAACGAGTGTAAAAATCATTAAACCACCTTGCTGGAATCCCTCGCTGATAAATGGTGAAATGCCAACATCAAATGCTACCGTTCCAGTTCTTGGTGCTGCAAAAAATGGTCCTATCGTTAGATATAATAGTGCGGTAAACATAACACCATAGATAGGATGAATTCTACCGGCCAAATCCTGAAGATTTTTGCTACCAGAAAAGCTCATAGCTAATATACCTAATAATGGTAAACCTACTCCAGTTATTAAAAACCCGATGACCGCTTGCCAAACATTAGCTCCAGCAAGTTGTCCAAGCTGAGCAGGAAATATTAAATTACCAGCTCCAAAGAATAATGCAAATAACATTACACCTATGGCGGCATAGTTTGAAAATGATAATTTTTCCCTCATATATATGTCCTCTCCTAGAAGCAAATTTTAATGTAAATGCCTTCCATCTATATGCAATATATCAATGGTGTTAATCATACTATTTTTTTCTCTAACATGCAATATATTACCTGGAATTTTTTCATAATTTAGATATATAATGTACTCAAAGATTGAAATTGCTTGACTACATCGTATTTTGTAATCTTCGCAGTAGTAGCGTTTAACTTTTCACCATACTCTCGCACTAGCATTTTTAAATCTATGCTGGTTCAGATAGCCAAAACATAGCAATCTTAGAACAAAAGAACAAACGCCGGATTAGAAGCGTAGCGACTGGAGCGAGTCAACCGAGATAAAGGAATCACGGTGAGTTTGCTTGTAGATGATGACTTAGATTAGGGCGATTCGTGAAGTCGCCTGTTTCTGGGCGCTGGATCTGGACGCGGCTTAGACACGCCCATATTTACCCACATGGGCTAATTTTCTAATTTCCTAGACTATAAAAAAAGAGAGCGATGTTTTCGCTCTCCACGCTTAACGATCAGCTAATTGCTGTTCGGCAAACTCTCTATATAAGGCATGTTGCTCCATAAGCTCCTGATGATTACCTATGCCAGTTATTTTTCCTTTTTCAATGAATACAATTTTATCTGCATCAACAATTGTTGATAAGCGATGGGCAATAACAAAAGTCGTACGTCCCTTCATTAATCGCGTTAAAGCCTGTTGAACAATTCTTTCAGATTGGCTATCAAGACTTGCAGTAGCCTCATCCATCATTAATATCTTTGGATCTCTTAAAAAGGCACGGGCAATATTAATTCGTTGCCTCTGTCCACCTGATAGTTTTATTCCTCGTTCTCCTACTTTTGTATCTAACTGCTCGGGAAAATCAGCAATAAACTGATCTGCGTAAGCCATCGCAGTAACCGCCCAGAGCTGTCCATCCGATATATCTGATGCATTACTTAGGCCATAGGTTAAATTTTCTCTAATCGTTCCAGCCATCATTGCACTTTCCTGTGAGACATATCCGATCTGGCTACGCCAAGCTTCTAAGGATAAGTCCTGAATCGATGTATTACCAATTATTATTTCTCCTTCAGTTGGCTGATAAAATCGTTCCAATAGCCCAAATAAAGTTGTCTTTCCTCCTCCACTAGGACCCGCAAAAGCTATCATTTCTCCAGGCTTTGCGGTGAAAGATATATTCTCTAACACCTGCTCGTTGTCATCATAGGCAAAGGTAACATTGTTTACATGAATCGTTTCATGTGTAATCTGCTTGTCAATCCCATTTTGACCAGCTTCTACCGGTAGATCTAATATATCTATAATCCGTTCTGTCGCACCTTTTGCTTTTTGCAATTGAGTAAAGAACATAGCGAATGTCGTAATAGGCATTATAATTTGAAATAAATATAATAAAAACGCTACCAGCGACCCCGTTGACATCGTTCCATTTGCTACTCTTATCCCACCATAACCGATAATAATGACAACTACAGCCATAATAATTAAGTACATTAATGGACCAATTAGGGCAAATATTTTTGATTCTCTTAAGCCATATGAAAATAATTTGCCGATTCCCTGCACGCCTTTTTGTTCTTCAAAGGATTCAGCAGTAGACGACTTCATTAAGCGAATCTCACTTAGAGTTTGTTGGATATTTCCTGTAAACATTGCTGTTTCATCTTGTAGACTACGGGAAATCTTCGCCATTTTACTGCCCAAAGGCATCATAAGTAGGATGGTAATTGGAACAGCAATTAACATCATGAGTGTCATTTTCCAATCCATAATTAGTAGAATAGCAACTGCACCAATAATAGATATCAATCCACTAATAAATTGTGGAAAATGCTGTGAAATCAAATCTTTTACTATACCTGTATCATTAACAACGCGACTTACCGATTCTCCACTATTCGTCTTATCAAAATAGCTAACTGGCATCCGAATCAGCTTCATCCACATTTGTTCCCTTAGACGAGCAACAATTCGCTGTCCTACTGCTGCAAGTAAATACGTTGATATGCCATCAATGACTGCTTGTAAAATAAATACAAGCCCAATAGCCACAATCAATAGCATACTCATTGATTCGATAGAGAACCCATCCACTAGTTCTCTAGTTAGCAAAGGAATACTCAATCCGACAAGTGTAGTAATTATACTTCCGATTAAGCCTATTGTAAGTGCAAGTCTTGGAATATTCGTAGATATAATTAAAGATATAAATGGCTTTATCCCGTTTCGCTGTTTACCCATTACCTTGACCCCTATCATAAATACATTCCATATATTCTTTTATTATAAAGGAAACCAGGAATTAATACACCGTCCACCCACGAATAAAGTGAAACTTCTGCGTGCAATGTATCGCTACTTAGGCATTCCTTATCCGGCTGGAACAACACGAGTCCGAAGATCCCTTGGTAACGTATGTTTCTTTACTAAGTTAGCTGAGGCAATGGACGCGGAAAAAAGTATATGTTCATGTTTCTGCGATAATACTCCTATTGATACTTCGCTTTCCGTGGAGAAGGCTTCGGCAACGATACATCACACAACGTATCCACATTTTTTTTATCTTTCGGCTTTTAATTAACCCTCTATATCCCGTTTCTGATAGCCTATAAAACCAATGGTGGTGCATGCAAAAGCTATTACCGTCAATATGAAAATGGCCATTATATTCATGTCCTCTACTGGTATTTGTGGTACATGACCAAATGGGGAAAGATTGCTCATCCAATCGGGAAATTGCATTAAATTACCTAAATAAACTACAATAAACGAATAAATTAAGTAACCCCATATCCAACTACTCCCATTAGGGAACAGTCCAATAAGCAATACTGTAAAACCAATCATTACCCACATGGCAGGTAGATAGACCATTGCTGCACGATAAACAACTCCTAAATCGATTCCTCCATCAATGGAGGCTGTTGCTAAAGACCATAGTCCAATTGCCGCTAATGAAAGCATCCCAAATGAAACAAGCATCGCTATCACCCATGAACTACCTATTAAACGAGTACGCGAAATAGCCCGACTTAATAAATGCTCCGTGCGCCCCTTCTTCTCTTCCCCCATTAACTTTAGTATTGCCATTAACGTTGGAATGGTACTCATCATAGCAAGGACACTCATCAGCATGGTAATAAACTGTTCCGTAAGCGAAAATCCCTCCACTGGGGTTAACATTTGCTTCATCATTTCCACATCCTCAAAGAACGTATCTAAATCCCCCAGAACAGAACCATATGATGCTCCAATTACAAACATACCAATTGCCCATGCGATTAAGCCAGTACGTTGAAGTCGAAATATTAATCCGAATGGACTTTGTAAAAAGAAGGATGCACGCCTCTTTCCTGGTTTAGCAGGAAGAAAACCAGAGTCTAAGTCCCTTATCGCATTTAAATAAAGTGCCAATATACATAGTATAAACGATACACCAACTGTCAATAGAATGGGCCACCAATAATTATTAACATAAACCTGTGTACCTAAAATCCACCCTAACGGTGAGACCCATGATAATGCTTCACTACTAACGTCACCAATAGCACGTAGCATATAGGAAATTCCTAATACGAAAAAAGAAAAACCAATTACACCACGAGAGTTTTCGGACAGTTGTGCAAAAACTGCTGTTATGGCTGTGAAAAAGAAACCAGCTGCTCCTAAGCCAGCTCCATATAACAAAGACCCTGCTAAGTCCATACTTTCTATTCCCAATGATGCTAGACCAAAGCCAATAATAAGCGCTAGTAAAAAATTCGTCATAAAAACTACACTAAGTGTGGCAAGCAAATTAGATAACCGTCCAGTCGGAAGGGAACGGACCATCTCTATGCGGCCTTCTTCCTCATCTGCTCGAGTATGTCGTGCTACCAAAAGAATGCTCATAATTGCTACTGTTATCGCTGTAAATAAAAGCATCTGATGTGCCATCATAGCTCCAAATGTATAATCTTCTAACCCATATCCTTTTCCCACCATGGCTGTCATTGCTGGATTTAACATTGTTTCAGCTATTGCTTGACGATCTGCCTTTGTTGCGTATAGATCAGTAAAAGAAATGGCAATCATCAACGTTACAGTTACTAATGAAAGCATCCAGACAGAGATACGCAACCGATCACGACGGAGGAGAAAGCGTAACAGTCTTCCTGTATTTTTTGTGAATTGGCCAGCCATTACACCGCACCTCCTGCTCCTATATTCGATTTACCTTCATAATGTCTCATAAATAAATCTTCTAATGTCGGTGGAGCACTTTCTAATTTTACAATGCCAAATTGACTAATATAACGAATAACGGCATCCAACTCCTCCGTATCAACTTGAAAGGATATTTCACTCCCTTGCTCTTCAATGGCATGAACACCCTTTACTTCATCAAGGGAAGCAATGGACTGTTTGGTAGCAACTAACAAATTGGTACGTGTTAAATGGCGCATTTCACTTAGTGAGCCAGATTCTATAATTTCTCCTTGTCGAATAATACCAACACGATCACAAAGCCTTTCCACCTCAGATAAAATATGGCTAGAAAGCAGAACACTCTTCCCTGCATGCTTTTCTTCTAATATACAAGATTGAAATACCTGTTCCATTAATGGATCAAGCCCCGATGTCGGCTCATCTAAAATATATAAGTCTGCATCAGAAGAAAATGCGGCAACCAAAGCAACCTTTTGCCTATTCCCTTTTGAATACGTACGACATTTTTTAGTTGGGTCCAATTCAAACCGCTTAATTAGTTCTTCTCTACGATTTTTATTATTGCCACCGCGAAGTTTAACAAACAGATCAATAACCTCTCCACCCGTTAAGTTTGGCCACAAGTTCACATCACCTGGAACATAAGCAATTCGCTTATGGATTTCTACAGCCTCTGACCATGCATCCTTCCCAAAAATCTGTACGTTGCCTTTCGTTGCCTTTAATATTCCTAATAATATGCGAATCGTTGTTGACTTCCCAGCTCCATTCGGCCCAATAAATCCGTAGACTTCTCCTTCATTAACTTCTATATTTACACCATCTAGCGCCATAAACTTACCAAATTTCTTTGTTAAATTCGATGTTTTCAATACAGGCATTCTTCTTCCTCCCTTACCCTTTTCTCAAATTATGAAATATTTTAACTTATATATTTCATAATATATATTTAAAACCTCTTTTGCAATAACTTATGAAATATTTTTATTGTTTTATTACATATTTTTTATTAAACTTAAAATGAGGTGAGATTAGTTGGACGGTTTTAAACGAAGACGGGAGTTAAAAAAATCACATATTTTAGAGGCGGCCTTAAGTTTATTTATGGATTTCGGCGTACAAAAAGTCGCTATTAAGGAAATAGCTACAAAAGCAAATGTATCTCAGGTAACGATTTATAATTATTTTGGCAGCAAGGATAACCTTGTCCAAGAAGTAATTAAACATTATATAAATAAAGCATGGTGGGAATTTGAAGAATTATTTAACAGCGATTTACCTTTCCATGAAAAAATAAAGGGGATTATTTTTGCGAAAAAGGAAACAGCCCAGCATATACATTCTAATTTCTATGACGTCATTATGAAGGAATATGCAGCTGGAACTAGTTATGTTGAAGAGTTGTATCAAAAAAAGGCACTGCCTAAAATGATGGCTTTATTTGATGAAGGAAGGCGTGACGGATTTATCGATCCTAACCTATCAAATGAGTCACTTCTAATGTATTTACAAATATTTAAAGAAGCTATGCAGCGTGAGGATATCTATAAACAAATACTGCCGATGACCGAGGATATTGTAAAAATCTTGTTTTATGGAATTGTTGGAAAAGGGGAATCTTGATTTTTTTGAGATGCAGCCAGAGCTAAGGCAGCCCTGTGCACTAAATAGATTATACTCACATATAAAGTGAAACTTCAATCAGTGGGGGTTTTGTTTATCCCCCCAAATATTCACTTTATTACTTGAAGTGTGGGACTTACTGTCAGTTATATGCGGGAGAACTAGAAAGAAAAAGATGTTTGAAACGTATAGAATAAAAAGGATGGTCCGTCTACTCTTACGGAAAAAGTGACGGATCCTTTTCTAAATTTCAGTAATAATTCTTGAGAAACGTTTTTTGACAACCTGAAGGAAATCCATTCTTTCCTACTACCTCCAATAATATTCTTAAAAAGAGAAGGTTTACGAAGTCCCATACTGCAGCTTAAATCCCTCAACGAAATATGAAATTACTTTCATTATTTCATCCAACGAACCCTCGTGCTCTGGCATTTGAGCAATCCATAATGCAGATTCATTTAATGCACCTGATAAAGAGTGGGTCATCGCTTCCACTGAAACTGGCTTGAAGCAATTACTTCTTTGCATAAGGTCAAGTTGTTCATGTAACAATCGCATCGAGCTTTGTCTATCCATCGATCGCCAAACTTCCCAACCTACAACTGCCGGACCATCAATGAGTAATATTCGTTTATTTTGAAGTTCAACAGCAGCTGTTACAAATGCTTTACACCCTAATAATAGTTGCTCCCACAAATCATCACTTTTTCTAGCATCTCGTTCGATTTGATCAGCAACCTCTTTTTGTACTGTAATTAATACTGCTTCAAACAGACCTTGCTTATTTTTAAAGTGATGATATAAAGCACCACGAGTTAGATTTGCTTCCTTTGCAATTTCCTCTAAAGAAGCACCTTCATATCCATGCTTAGTAAAGTGTTTTCTCCCAACTTCGATCAAGTTGTGTATTGTGTTCATTGCTTCTTCTTTATTTCTTCTCATTCGTTATTTACTCCCATCCTTCTCCGTTCAATCTGTATTTTCTCTTTCTCAACAAGCATGATAGCCTGTTGATCATTTTGTTTTCTTAATAAAACGTAATCCATGTTATAAAAACCACTTAAAATGAGCTTTATTTCTACCTTTTCTTCTTGAGCTTGAAGCCAATCCATACCATCTATTTTTCTTTTGTTAAATCATTAATATTTGCCACAGACTTTCTAACATATAAAGAAGGATCGTTAATCAGAAGTTCCAATAAACATAAATTATTCAATGGATTACCAATATTGGTTTCAATTTAATGGTTGAAGTGAGGGTCTTACTACCAGTTATATGCGGGATAAATAACTGTTCTTCAAATAATGGGGAGTACGGTTTGATCAAATCAGTCAGACGCTTGGCTAAATCACTGGAAAATGAATATTTTAAAGCAATTGTATGAACATCCTTTCACTCTTCATTCCATATCTGTTGCTTATACAGTTTCGTCTCTTCTGCAGAAGGAGGAATGACTGTTATTACATCAATTAATATACCATTTGGGTCTTCTGTAATAAAATGTCTTTGCCCAAATTCTTCGTCACGGAGTTCCTGTATCAATGGAAGTTTTAACTCAGTAATAAGCCTGTCATAAATAATATCTACATCCACTACCTCAAAATTTAAAATTATTCCCTGTACAGATTTTCGATATTCCTCTGGAATTGTTGTGTGGGTAGCATTTAATATGGCTAATTCATACGTTAGTGAATTCGAAACCCGTTTTAAACTAGTATACCAATCTGCTTCGTACACCACCTCAAAATTAAAATAGTTTTGGTAATAGGTGGAACTTATCTCCACTTGATCTGTCATGATAACTGGATAAAAACTCGATACCCGCATAAACATCCTCCCTCTATATACTTTAATTATCTTCAAAATACTCTTGTTTTCTTAGAATTAATCAAGCACCATTTCATTGAATGTATTGATGGATAAAGCGTTTAATCAGAGTACAGAATATTCTAACCGGG
>NZ_JAWDHA010000098.1:0-9021 GCF_034190895.1 Virgibacillus sp. M23
GGATTTTTGCTCAAAATAGGTCGTTGAATGTTCATCTAACAGAGAATGGAATAACATTCCTTCCTGCATTGGTGTCAATGGGTAAATATCTTGAATGGTTGCAGAATGGTAGTATTTCGTTAGTTCCTCTAGTTCTTCTAACGTCAAACTCTGGTCTGCATAATCTGAGGGTGTTAATTCTGTGGTGGTTTGTTTTTGACAGTGTTCAATGATTTGTAGTAAGTAGCTCTTATATGATGCGGCTACCATCTTCATTGTACTTTCATAATATTTCTTACTATTGTAAGTAAATGTAAACCCTAATTGGCGCTCTATAATTGATCCATTAATGTCTATATCAAATAAATTTTCAGCATTGGGACTGATTGGTTCACCACCAGATAAGTTCGACAACGAAAAGACGTCATTTTTTATTTTTTCATCAAATTGGCCAAGGTAATTAAAGCTTATCTGAGGGGTAGCCTTTCCGTTTACTCGTTTCTCATCCAATAAATACCTACATATTCCATAACCAATTCCTTTATTTGGTATATGTCTTAATGTCTCTTTTATATTTTTTATGGTATAATCCAATGTTTTCTCTTTATCCACTTCCAATAAAACAGGATAGTGTGTGGTGAACCACCCTATCGTTCTAGAAATATTTATATCCCCTTCAAGCATTTCCCTCCCGTGTCCTTCCAAATTAATCATCAACTTGTTTTCCGAGGTCCAATCGTGAATAGCCAACCCTAAAGCAGTCAATAAAATGTCATTAACCTCTGTATTATAGGCTTTATTTGTGTTTTGCAATAATTTCAAGGTTTCTTCTTGACTTAATAAAATTTCAATACAGTTATTATTTTTTAACTTATTGCTTTCTTCACTATAGTTAAAGTCTACCGGTAATAACTTGATATCTGCTTGATCAATTTTAGCCCAGTAATCTAGTTCTTCTTGTAATAAATTCCCTTGCGCTTGCTGCTCAAGATACATACCCCATTCTTGGAAAGAATTAGTCTTTTTCTGGAAGGCTATCTCTTTTTCTTGACTAACTTGATGGTAGCCTTCTGTGAAATCTTCTAACAGAATTCTCCATGAAACTCCGTCTATCACTAAATGGTGAATCACAAAAAGTAAATGGTCCCCTTCATTCGTTTGAAATAATGCTACGTTAACAAGTGGGCCGTTTTCAATATCTAGCCCACGCTGAATCATTTGACTACATACTTCTATTTCTCTCTGATGATCTTCTACAAAACGATAATTAAATACTTGAAAATCGAACAGCTTATCTTCCGTACTCTTTCGAATGATTTGTTTTACGCCGTTCGGATCAAATTGGTATACCATTCGTAGGGCATCATGATGCTTGGTGATTGCCGTTAAAACTTCCCTGACGATATCTTCCTGAAAGCCTTCTTTACGATGAATCATCACCGATTGATTCCAATGATGGCTATCTGTAAAGTTGTGTTCAAAAAACATCTTTTGAATTGGAATTAGCGGTGCTTCTCCAATCACTTCTTCCTGATTTACAGAAGATGCATGGACAGATACCTTCGCAATCAATTTTCTAATCGTGCTAGATTGAAAAATATCTTTAACATCTAGTAGATAATGATGCTTTTGTAATTTTGATATAATTCGAATAGCATTGATAGAATCTCCACCTAATTCGAAGAAATTATCATGGACACCAATTTTTTCTATTCCTAATACATCAGACCATATCCTTACAAATATTTCTTCCGCTTCCGTTTGCGGTGCTACATATTCACTTTCAATATGCAAATTTAGTTCACGTAATGCCTTTCTATCTACTTTTCCATTTCTTGTTAAAGGCATACGCTCTATCTGAAACAGATAGGATGGTATCATGTAATATGGCAGTAGCTCTTCTAAATAATCTCGTATATCTTGCGTGTCAAGCTGACTTCTACCAACATAATAACCGACAAGTGATTTCTGATTTTCTTCATCTTCTTTAACCAATACGACTACTTCGTTAATCTCTGGATGACTAATTAAATTATTTTCAATTTCACCAATTTCAATACGATAACCTCTAATTTTTACTTGATTATCCTTTCTACCATAAAATTCAATAATGCCGTCATTTCGCCAACGGGCAATATCCCCAGTTTTGTACATTCTTTCATTTGATCGAAAAGGAGATTTGACGAATTTTTTAGAAGTTAAGTCCGGTCTATTTAAATAACCACGAGCTACACCTTCACCAGCAATCCATAAATCACCTGATATACCGATTGGTACAGGCTTAAGATCCCCATCTAATATATATACACTCGTATTTTGAATAGGGTATCCGATAGGAAGAGACTTTTCTTTTCTACTTTTTCTTATATATCTATATTCAATGCATCCCACTGTTGCTTCTGTTGGACCATATTCATTAATAATTTCTACCTTTCCATTAAACTTTTGAAAAATACGATCAGCCAATTGATAGGATAATTCTTCACCACCAACCACAAATGCTGTAATACCAATGTGGTCTATATCTAGATCGTTAATTACACTTAAGTGTGCAGGCGTTAATTTCATCATATCTACCTTATCTTCTACTATCTTCGTAAATGCATATGGATCATCGTTATGATAAACGTGAACCTTATTACCTGATAATAAAGGAACGTAGATCGATGTGATGGTTAAATCGAATGAAATGGACGTAAACAATGGAAAGTCTCCAGCACCATTTGTAAGATATTTTTGTTGACAATAGCTTATATAATTAATTAAAGAGTTATGTTCAATCATTACCCCCTTAGGGTTTCCAGTAGTTCCAGATGTATAAATTACATATGCTAAGTTATTCGGAGTAACGGTAATTTCCAAGTTATCTTTACTATTACTATCAAAACTCCACTTAGGCAAATCCATGAAGTCAACAGTTGTATGGATTTCTTCCATCAGATGGTCAGTAGAAATAATAGTTACTGTATTAGAATTCTTCAACATGTATTCTTTTCTACTTTTTGGAAGGGTTATATCTATAGGTAAGTAAGCTCCTCCTGCTTTTAAAACACCTAAAATAGCAATAATTAGCTCAATAGAAGGTGGGAGCATAATTGCAACAATTGATTCGGCTTTTACACCATTGTTTCGTAAAAATCTAGCTAGTTGATTAGCATTTTCATTCAATTCTTGATAGGTTAATGAATTGTTTTTATATTGTACTGCAATGTTAAAAGGATTTTTTTTGACTTGATTTTCAAATAGCTCCGGCACTGTTTTATCTTTTGGAAAATGTGTCTGTGTATGATTAAATCCATAGAGTAACTGATACTCTTCCCTTTCAGATAAAAGAGATATGTCCTGTACACATTGATCTAAATTATTTGCAATACTATTAAGAACTCTAATATATCGTTCTCCGAATAACCTGATAGATTTTTCATCATAAAGCTGTGCATTATAATAAAAGCTTATAGAATATTCTTTGGAGTCTATTTTATTAATACATATAGAGAGTTGGTTTGTATCGGAATTGATTATATAGTCAATAGACTCTTGTCCATGCAAAGCATCCATACTGATACTAATCGGAGTTATATCCATTACACTGATACCGCTTTGCATTTTTTTTAGTAGCATTTCTAGATCCGCATACTGATTGTCATATGCCTGAAATAACCTTTCTTGTGTATCTTTAAGTAGTTGCTTATTAGAAGATTCATTTGCAACACAGTTAACCAGTGGCAACAGCCTATTTTTTATGGATTTACTATCTTTTACTTCTCCTATATATGTTGGAATCCCAATTATGCTTTCTTCATTGCCATTATATTTAAATAATTGAATATTCAGCCCTGTCAGCATAACTAGATACAGCAGTAAATCATTTTCGTTAGTGATACCATTTATTTTGTTGATTAATGCTTTGTCCATTGTAATGGTATGTTCGTTTTTTTGATAGTTGGCTTTTGAAAAATAATCATGTGGAATTGTCCCTGGTTCGATATCCAATAGGTTTAGGCTCTTCCAATATTCATTTGATCTTTCTAATCGTTCATTCACGTGTACAGCATCATCACTTTTTAGCATACAGCTCACATCCTTCCACTTATCCATATTCGAACTAAACAGACGAGTACGAATATGGATAGATCATTTTGTATCTTGCTAAAATGTAAATGTCGTACTTCTCAGTTTTTTTACTTCATTATCTATTTCTTCGATGTTTCTCTTCTCCTCATGATTCAATACATTGATGTGTTCTATTTTACTATTTCCACTATTCAACACCGCTTCAAGGATTACTTTGAAATCTTTGATTGCTCTTTCCATGAATTCTTTTTTAAACAGTGCAATAGAATATTCAAAACTCATTTGAATAGTATTGCTTATCTCTAGGACTTTTAATGATAAATCAAATTTAGAGATCGTGTTGCTTATCGCTTTTTGCTTTATCTGGAGGTGATCCAAGTCAATTCTATCTGTACTAATATCAATATTAGTCATGTCAAACAGCACATCGAACAAAGGATTTCGACCAGGATTTCGTTTTACATCGATTTCTTTTATTAACTCTTCAAGCTGATAGTTCTGATTGTCATAAGCTTGCAATGAGTTTTCTTTCACTTCCTTCAAAAATTCACTAAATGTTTTATGCTTATTTGGTCGATGTCGCATCGCTAACGTATTAACGAACATCCCCATGATATTTTGAAGATCGGCATGTGGCCTTCCGGCAATCGGTACCCCGACAACAATGTCTTCTTGACCACTATATCTCGCTAGTTGAATGGTAAAGGCAGACAATAAAACCATATGCATCGTTACATCTTCTTGTTTCGCTAGTTCCTGTAGCTGTTTCGTTGTTGCTTCGTCTATCGTGAACGAAATGCTATCTCCTTCGAATCGTTGAAACGCTGGACGTTCAAAATCATATGGCAATTGAAGGACTGGCACCTCATCCTGGAATTGTTCCTTCCAATATCGTGCTTGCTTCTTCATTTGTCCAGATTGTAAATAGTGTTGTTCCCATTCCGCATAATCCTTGTATTGAATACGGAGTGGGTCCAATTTGTCGCCATTATAGAGCTTCGCGAATTCCTGAACCAAGATACTCATCGAGACACCATCTGAGATAATATGATGCATATCAATAAGTAGGTAATTAGTTCCTTGGCTTTTCATGATTTCCGCTCGGAATAACGGTGCCTCCTCTAAGGAAAACGGGCGTATAAAATTCTGGACCAGTACCGTCTTATCCGTTTCATCCACTGTCCGTACACGAAGATGGAAATCCAAATGGGACATAATCTTCTGAGCTATCTCGCCTTCTACCATTTTGTAAGAGGTACGTAGTACCTCATGCCTTTCGATTAATTGCCTAAACGTTGCTTCCATACGTTCCCTGTTGACTTCTCCCTCTAATTCAAAAATAGCGGGCATGTTATAAGCCGTACTTTCTTGATCCAATTGCTGTACCGTGTACATCCGTTTTTGCGCAGAAGATGTCTGATAGTATTCCTTTTCTTCACATGGCTCTATCTGTTCATATGGGTTGATCAGCCCTTCCGTTTCAATGTAGTCACTTAACTCTTGAATTGTCGGTCTATTAAAGATTTCTTTTAATGGAACGGAAATCTCTAACGCTTTGTGTATCTCCCCCATAACCATCGTTGCTTTTAACGAATGACCACCTAAATCAAAGAAATTGTCATGGATACCTATCGTATCCACTCCCAGGACATGTTGCCAAATGATTACCAGCTTCTTCTGTGTAGTAGTTTGCGGTGCTTCATATGCATTCGTAATGTACTGCATTTCGGGCTTCGGTAACGCCTTCCGGTTTACCTTTCCATTATGCGTTAATGGAATCGTCTGCAGTTCCATGTAGTATGCAGGAACCATATAATCTGGTAAACCTTCCTTGACATATGTTCTCACTTCTGCTTTATCCACGAAATCCTTCGCCACGATATAAGCACATAGGTATTTTTGATTCATTTCATCTTCTCTTGCCACCACGACAGCTTCCTTAATGGCAGGGTGACTAATCAGTCGACTCTCAATCTCTCCAAGTTCGATTCGATAGCCTCGAACCTTAACTTGGTTGTCCATTCTTCCTAAATACTCCAATTCTCCATTGGGAAGCCACCTCGCTAAATCCCCAGTTCTATATAAGCGTTCCCCCGGTTTAAATGGATGGTCGATAAATCGTTCCTTCGTTAATGCCTCGCGATTAAAGTATCCTCGTGCTACACCATCTCCACCGATACAAAGCTCACCATGCACTCCTATTGGCACTAACTTCCTATTTGAATCCATAAGATACAGCTCGGTGTTTTGAATTGGCTTTCCGATTGTAATACGGTCGGTTGATTCCAGCTTCTTAACAGTTGACCAGATTGTCGTTTCCGTTGGTCCATACATGTTAAATACGGTAAAAGGATATCCCTGCAACTCCTCCCATAATGATTTCGAAAGTTCTTCACCACCTACAAGAAGCGCTTTTATTCCCATTAGTGCGTCCGTAAAGGAATCATTCTCCAGCAACATCTTGACCCGCGTCGGCGTACTCTGCATGACATCAACCTGATGTTTCGTCATTACCTTCGCTAGCTTTTCGCCTTCTCTCGTCTCTTCCTCCTTGGCCATCACAACCGTTAATCCTTGCGTTAGCGGTACAAACGTTTCTAAACCAAAGATATCGAAAGATACCGTGGTTAAACAGAGAATCCGTTCATAGCTTCCTAGATTGGTTTCGTGCATAACACCATAGATGAAGTTAGTCACCTGTTGATGCTCAACCATCACTCCTTTTGGAGTTCCAGTGGAACCAGATGTATAAATTACATACGCCAATTGATGACAGTCGATAGCAAGATCTAGATTTGTGGATGGACCTTGATAGAAATCTTCTACCGTAATATCGATAGCCTGTACAGCTAGAGAAAGTGAACGAGCTTGACCACTTGATGTGACAACTAAGGACACCTTTGCGTCGGATAGAATCGTTTGAATACGATCGGTTGGATGGGTTGGGTCGATTGGTAGATAGGCTCCTCCTGCCTTTAGTATTCCCATGATTCCAATGATCATATCGATGGACCGATCCATGATAAGACCTACAATGGCTTCATTCTGAACCCCTTGTTGTCGTAAAACTCTTGCCAGTTGGTTCGCCTTTTTATTTAATTCCTGATAAGTTAACTTCTGGTCCGCACATACAACCGCAATATGATGAGGATTCTTCTCAGCCTGCTCCTCAAATAATGTATGAAGTGATTTATCTTTCGGATAATCCGCGTTTGTTTGGTTAAACTCCTGCAGGAGCTGATGTTGTTCATATTCCGTTAGAATGTTAATCTCAGATAATATTGTCGTTGGTTGCGTGCAAACTTTAGTTAGAATTTCTTTGTAATGTGATGCCATTCTATCAATAGTTTCTTTTTTAAATAATTTAGTACAATACTCCATGGTATATTTAAGCATCGTTTCATTATCATAGACAGTTAACGTTAAATCGAATTTTGAGATATTACTTTCTACGTGAATAGGCGTTAATACAAAGTCTTCTGAAATAAACTCTGTATCAAATCCTGCATAATTCATACTAAACATGACATCAAAGATTGAATGTCTACTAGTATCTCTGTCCACCTGCACCTTTTTAATTAATTCTTCAAACTGATAACTTTGATTCTCATAGCTTTGAAGCGCATTTTGCTTTACTGCATTTAAGAATTGTTCAAAGCTTATATTTCCAGAAGCCTTATTTCTTAATGCTAACGTATTGACAAACATTCCTATCATGTTCTCTAAATCATCATGTGGTCTTCCTGCTATTGGAGTACCAATGACAATGTCATCCTGTCCACTATACTTAGCTAATAAAAGATGAAATGCAGCTAGTAGAACCATATTCATCGTACTACCTGTATCTTTAGCCATCTTCCGAACAGCTAGAGCTAGCTTTTCATCCATGTAATAAGTTAGGGTTTTCCCTTCAAAACTTTGAATAGGTGGTCTTTCAAAATCGTATGGTAGATTTAATATTGGAATTTCACCATTAAATTGTTCTAGCCAGTACTCCTCTTGCCGCTTCATCTCTATGGAGTCCCAGAATTTATTCTGCCAAACTGCAAAGTCCTTATATTGTAATTTTAGAGAATTCAACCGTTCTCCATTATATAGTGCCATAAATTCATTGATTAATATCTGAAGAGAAATTCCATCACTGATAATATGATGCATATCCGTCAATAAATAATTCTTATTATTACTCACTACTAGCTCTGCTCTAAACAGAGGAGCTTTACTTAAATGAAAGGTTTTCACAAAATCCTTTAATAAGTTGTTTACTACTGTTTCCGCAACAAATCTTCTTTCAAGTTTAAAATTAGCTTTTGGTAGTACTTTTTGAACAATTTCACCTTCGACTGTATCAAAGAAAGTTCGTAATGAATCATGTCTAGATACTAACTGCTGAAGACTCTTTTGTATTTTTTCCGGGTCGATACTACCTTCTATTTCACAAATCAATGGCATGTTGTACAACGTGCCTGTTTCATATTGTTGTAGCATATACATCCTTTTTTGGGCAGAAGAGGTTTCATAAAAATCACTTTCCTCATATGGTTCGATTAATTCATATACACTTCTATTCCCATTTCCAATGTATGTACTAAGAAGATTAATGGTAGGACTCTCCAAAAACTCTCGTAATGATATTTCTACTTTAAACTGTTTATGAATTTTACTAATTAAAGCTGTCGCTTTTAATGAGTGTCCACCTAAATCAAAAAAGTTATCATGGATTCCGACTTTGTCTATGCCTAATACCTCTGACCAAATTGCTGCGAGAGTTCGTTCTGTACTGGTTCGTGGGGCTACATAATCATTCGTGACAAGATGCTGTTCAGCTGGTTCTGGTAACACATATTTATTCAGTTTCCCATTCCTCGTCAATGGCATCTTCTCTACTTGGACGAAATAAGTTGGAATCATATAATGCGGTAGTCCTTCCTTCATTCCATCTCGAATAGAAGCGATGTCGAGCTCCTG
>NZ_JAWDHA010000099.1:0-8029 GCF_034190895.1 Virgibacillus sp. M23
CCTCCTTCTTAGGTGAGATTTAGTGGTCGGGAAACCAACTTTATCTTACCATGAAGAGAGGCTTTTTTTGACCCCACGCTTAAAGCTTTCCGGAACCCCTGGCACAGCCAGGGGTTTTCAAAAACATAAAAAAGCTATTTTCCACGATTGATGTTGGAAAATAGCTGTAGCTTTTAGAAAATACCGTTTTTTTCTTTGCAAGTTTGTTATGCCTATCGAACGAATACACTCGCTTTTCACTAACGAACGTCCAAGTCTCCTCATTTCTATTTGTGCGTTTTTCTCCTTGATTAAAACACTTTTGTTTTCGTCTCTGAATCTTTTTATTACATCTTTTCAGGTGCTGTTACACCAATTAGTTGAAGTGCATTAGAAAGCGTAATTCGAACTGCTTTCATTAATGCAATTCGAGCTTGAGTTCTCTCCTTATTATCTATATCCAAAACCTTTTCAGCATTATAAAAGCTATGCAGTAAAGTTGCAAGATCGTATACATATTGCGTCACTTTATGTGGTGTTTGCTTTTCAGCAGCATCTGCTACAACCTGTGGAAATTCAGCTAGTTTTTTCAATAAATCCGTTTCTTTCTCAGAAGTGAGTAAAGATACATCCATTGATTCTTCAGTCAAAAGCCCTTTGGCTTTAGCTTGCTCTAGCATTGTACAAATACGAGCATGTGCATATTGTACATAGAACACTGGATTATCATTTGATTGTGAGCGTGCAAGGTCCATATCAAAATCCAATTGGGAATCATTTGAACGAGTTACGAAATAGTAACGAACTGCATCCACACCAACTTCTTCTATTAATTCTCTTAATGCAACTGCCTTGCCTGTTCGCTTACTCATCCGAAGCTTTTCGCCATTTTCAAATAGATTTACCATTTGAATAATTTTCACATCAAACTTTTCTACTGGATAGCCAAGTGCCTGTATTGCTGCTCGCATACGCGGAATATAACCATGGTGATCTGCTCCCCATACATTTACGATCTTATCAAAACCTCTATCTAATTTATTCTTATGATAAGCTATATCTGGTGTAAGATATGTGTAACTACCATCTTGTTTAACCAAAACACGATCCTTATCATCGCCAAAATCCGTCGTACGGAACCACGTCGCGCCATCTTTTTCATAAATGAAATTGTCTAATACATCTAATGCTTCCGTAATTTTATTTTCTTTATATAAGGAACGCTCCGAGAACCAAGAATCAAATTCAACACGAAACTCTGCAAGATCCTTTTCAATTTTACCAAGTTCATATTTTAACCCATACTCTTTAAAGAAGGCTAACCTGTCCTTCTTCTCTTTAACTGCCCATTGATCGCCGTATTCTACACCCAGTTGCTTACCGATTTCTACAATATCTTCACCATAATAACCATCCTCCGGCATTTCAGCATCGTTACCTAATGCTTGTAGATAACGTGCTTCTACTGATAGAGCTAGATTATCGATTTGATTTCCCGCGTCATTGATATAATATTCACGTTCCACCTCATATCCAGCAGCATCTAACACATTGCATAAAACATCGCCAAACGCAGCTCCACGAGCATGCCCTAAATGGAGATCCCCAGTAGGATTTACTGATACAAATTCCACCTGAATTTTCTCACCTTGACCTGCATTTGTTTTTCCGTAAGATTGTTGTTCGCGCAGAATCGTTGGAATTATTTCACCAAGAAAATTGTCCTTCATGAAGAAATTAATAAAACCAGGCCCAGCTATTTCAACCTTATCTACAGCTGCTTCAGCCTTATCTAAATGCTTAACAATATCATCGGCGATTTGTCGAGGCGACTTCTTAGCAATACGCGCTAGCTGCATGGCAATATTTGTAGCAAAGTCTCCATGTGTTTTATCTTTTGGTTTTTCTAATATAACATCTGGCATCTCCGCTTCGTTTGTAAGCTCTGCCTGAATAACTGCTTTCGTAATTTGCTGTTTTAATATATTCTCTGTTTGTGCTAAGACATTCATGTCATGTCCTCCTCTTTAATCGTTACATCGATTTTATGTTGCCGTTCCTCTTGTCCATTTAGTTTGACAGTATAAGCTATATGTAAACTTCCATCTTCCCGGGCTTTTAATGGGGAATACAAAATAGATTGTGTGAAGGTTTCCATATGTATGCTGCCATAAGGATGCTTTAATACATTTTCTGTCGTTTGCCTTTCCTGGAACTGTTGATTCATCGTAACGTTACCAGAACGCTTAATATTTACCCTATCTGATTGAATAGTAATAAGATTTTTAATGACCGAATTATCGTCTGCCATTTCTTCAAATGTAAGTACATCCAAGCTTCCTTTTTTGTATAAAAATCCATTTTGCTGAATTTTATTATATTCCATTTGACCATTATCGTCGATCGTCGTACAAAGTTCAATAGCCACTTGCTTATGTAAACTCATTATATCGCCTCAACTTTAGATAAATCCTACCAGATTATAAGCCTTTTATAAACATGTATTCCTGTGTATTCTATTATAACAGAATATTTTTATCAAGCATTGATGTACCAAGGTTTTATAAAGTGAAACTTCCATCCGGCTTTTACTGAAACAAATACGTACAAAGGCTTAAATCGCCACGTCCTGTGGCAACGCCTTTGTGACCTACTTCCATGTAGGCCCGAACCAATCGGGCATTTACTGGCAGTTGATCCCACACTTAACCATATTTGTTTTCTTCATTGTAAACAACATAAAATTTGCTTCTTTACCTTACGTACTTCATCACTTTTTTTATACGTTCACAAGCCGATTAATTCCAAACATTATCTAAAATTCCATTATTAACACATATCTTTAGTTGCCAAACAATGCAGCCTCGATACATATCGAGCACTTGTTTTTTATGCATATGCATAATGTTACGAGAATAACGCTCGTGTAGGATAACTAGTGAGATACGAGCATTCACAGGAAGAATACAGGAAGCAGGTAAAGAATTTCAACCAAATATGTGACGGTAACCTTACTGTGTAAATTTTATATTTATGATATCATCTAGAAAATATATGTTAGGAGTGTTTTTTTGGACATCTTTATAACTATAGTTTTAATTATTGCCATTTTCGCTTCAATCGCTGCGTGGATCAATACCCAGACTATTTTAAAAGAATTAAAAGAAATAAAAGAGCATTTGGGTTTGAAGGGTGAGCAGAATGTCACGCCTCCATTCATTAAAAATGATCTCGATAAATGAATAACAGACCCTTTCAATTAAGGAGGGTCTGTCTGTGCCTAAATTATGAATAGACATTATAAGCTATTATTTTACCCAACCAAGCAACATTTCACGGATGAATTTACTTGCTGCAATCGCGGTCTTTTCCGAATGATCGTAAATGGGTGCAACTTCCACTACATCTGCACCAATTACCTCAACATTTGCATTTGCAATAAGCTGAATCACGTCTAACATTTCTGCAGAGGTAATACCACCCGCCTCCGCTGTACCAGTACCAGGTGCGAAGGCTGGGTCTAATACGTCAATATCAATGGTCACATAAACTTTTTTACCGGCTAGCTTTGGCAACATTTCCCTAAGTGGTGCAAAAACGTTGTACTTTGCCATATACATGCCGCTTTGCTTAGCAAATTGAAACTCCTCACGCATACCTGAGCGAATTCCAAAAGAATAAACATGATGAGCCCCGATCAATTCACAGATTTTTCGTATGGGCGTAGAATGAGAAAGGACTTCTCCTTCATATTCCTCTCTTAAGTCGGCATGAGCATCTATATGGATGAGAACCATGTCTGGATACATCTCATGCACTGCTTGAATTACTGGCCACGTAACTAAATGCTCCCCACCTAATCCAAGGGGGAATTTACCATCATGGACTATCTTTGAAACATAATTTTTAATTTCAGTTAAGCTTCTTTCCGCATTGCCAAATGGAAGTGGGATATCTCCTGCATCAAAATAACTTACTTCTTCTAAATGCTTATCCAAATATGGACTATACTCTTCAAGACCAATTGAGGCCTCACGAATTCGTCCAGGACCAAATCGGGATCCAGGTCTAAAGCTTACGGTCCAGTCCATTGGCATTCCGTAAATAACAGCATCTGCTTGATTATAATCTTGGCCAGCCATAATAAAAACTTTCCCAGAATAGGCTTCATCAAATTTCATAAAACGATCCTCCCCCTCTTAGGTCAGCAAGTCATTTACAAACTTAGGTAAAGCGAAAGCAGCCATATGCAGCTCAGAAGTATAATACTTTGTATTGATTGTGCTAAATCTTTCTTCTTTTACCTTTTGTGGATCATGTATTTTACTTCCCATTGTAAATGTCCATAATCCACTTGGGTACGTTGGAATATTAGCAGTATATAATTTTGTTATAGGAAAAATTGCTTTGACATCATGATACACCTGTGTAATTAGATCTGCTTTAAACCAAGGATTATCTGTTTGTGCAACAAATATCCCATCATCCTTTAATGCTTGAGAAATACCGGTGTAAAACCCTTGTGTAAATAGATTAACAGCCGGGCCCACCGGTTCCGTTGAATCTACCATAATGACATCGAAGGCTCGTTTGCTATTTGCTATATATAAGAAGCCATCCTCTACTTTGACTTCAACCCGAGGGTCTTCAAGATAGCCAGCTATCGTGGGCAAATATTTTTTGGAATAGGTAATCACCTGCCCATCAATTTCAACTAGTACAGCTTTCTCTACGGAAGGGTGCTTTAGCACTTCTCGTATAACGCCCCCATCTCCGCCTCCAACAACTAACACATGCTTTGGATTAGGATGGGTGAACAAGGGAACATGTGCCAACATCTCATGATAAACAAATTCATCCTTTTCTGTAGTCATTACCATATCATCAAGTACAAGCATTTTTCCCCATTCTTCTGTTTCTATTATGTTTAAATCCTGATAATCCGTTTGCACGGTAGTTAACGTTTGCTTTATTTTTGCTGTAATTCCAAAATTAGCTGTTTGCTTTTCAGTAAACCACATGCTCATACGAACACATCCTTTCCATATAACGACAATAAAATTATAGAGAAATTTGACAAAAAGACAAGCATTTTTTTCACATACGTTTATTTGCCTATATCTTTTCCCATAATGCTAGTAAAGAACACATAAATTGTAACTTTATGGAGAAAAGGATATGTTCATTCACTAAACATTTTCGGGTTATTCCCCACCTATATAATGAAAATTCAATCCATTGGGGGTTTTGTTTATCCACCTCACTGATTGTTAGGTGAACTAATCTTTACTGGCAGTTGATCCCCCACTTACCAATAGTGGTTTCTCTTTATTGCTTGAAGTGGGGGGCATACTCCCAGTTATATGCGGGATAAAAGTGAAACTTTTTGACCTGGCTTTGATAAGCTTTTTTTACCTTTAACTTAGGATATGAGGGAAAAGAACATGGCAAAAAAAAGAAAGATACGAATACATAAATTATTTCTGATTAGCATTGGATCTCTATTCCTTACTGGAATTTCCTTATTTATCTTTGTTTACTTGCTAAGCTTTGTTTTAGGTCCTCCAGAATTAGCAAATGATCAGAATACCATTCTATATAGCAACTCAGGAGAAATCATTGGCGAACAGCATGGAGGAGAAAATCGAGAATGGGTAAATCTGAAGGATATGTCGGAGGCTGTTATCCAAGCTACAGTAGCGATTGAGGATCGTAATTTCTATGAACATCATGGATTTGATATAAAGCGAATCTTTGGTGCACTATTAAAAGACATTCAAACATGGTCACTAAAAGAGGGAGCCAGCACCTTAACTCAGCAATATGCGCGAAATTTATATTTATCACATGAAAAGACATGGTTACGAAAGATGAAGGAGGCATTTTATACTGTTCGTTTAGAGATGTTTTATTCAAAAGATAAAATCTTAGAGGGGTATTTAAATACGATTTACTATGGACACGGGGCATATGGTATCGAATCGGCAAGTAATTTATTCTTTGATACAAGTTCCAAACAGTTAACGTTAGCGCAAGCTTCCATGTTAGCAGGTATTCCTAAAGGACCAACCTATTACTCTCCATTAAATGATAGTAAAAGAGCAGAAGATCGACAGAAGCAAATTTTACAGGCAATGTATCAGCAAGGCAAGATTACAGAAATGGAGTACAAACAGGCCGCTCAAGCGAAGTTAGTATACAAAAAATCGAATGCACAGGAAAAAGAGCGAGTAGGTCCCTATTTTCAAGACTTCGTAATAAAGGAGGCTGCTGATCTGCTAAATATGGAAGTTGAAGGGATACGTTCTGGAGGCTACCAAATTCACACAACACTTCAAAAAGATCATCAGCTACTATTAGAGGAACAGATAAATCATGCGATTACACCTACAAGTGAAGTACAAGCAGGAGCCTTAGCAATGAATCCAAATACTGGAGGAATCATTGCAATGGTTGGGGGACGTAACTATCAAGAAAGCTCCTTTAACCGAACCGTTCAAGCAAAACGACAGCCTGGTTCTTCATTCAAGCCGTTCCTTTACTATGCTGCTTTAGAGAATGGCTATAAACCGAATACGATGCTACCAAGCAAACCAACTACATTTCAATTAGCAAATGGGGAAACCTATCAACCAAGTAATTATAATGGCTATTATGCTAACAAGGAAATAACGTTAGCCCAAGCATTGGCATTATCAGATAATATATATGCCGTTAAAACAAATCTGTTTGTTGGACCTAAAACTTTAGTAGAGACTGCAAGGGAATTTGGGATCACAAGTAAACTTCCAGAAGTTCCTTCACTAGCACTTGGCTCAGCAGCTGTATCTATGAAAGAAATGGTTACTGGATACAGTATGTTAGCAAATGGCGGGTACAAGATCGATGCCCATTCCATATCCAAAATTATTGATCATAACGGCAAGACCGTCTATAAACATAAATCTGAAAAGAAAAATCAAATACTTGACCAGAGAAAAACATTTATTCTAACGCATTTAATGACAGGGATGTTTGATCACGAACTTGATGGGTATATGCCCGTTACGGGTTCAACAATTACCGATCAACTAAATCGACACTATGCTGGAAAATCTGGATCAACCAATTCTGACAGCTGGATGATTGGCTTTAGCCCCTCAATTGCCACTGGTATTTGGATAGGCTATGACGATAACCGTAAAATCGAAAAAGTTGCAGAGGAACGATATGCAAAGGAAATATGGGCTGATTTTATGCAAAAGTCTCATGAAAATTTACCAAACGAGACCTTTTCTGTACCCAGCGGAGTCATTGGAGTACCCGTTGATCCTACAACCGGAAAGCGTGCCACTCCTTATTGCAATACAAGTAGGGTGATGTTCTTTGAGAAAGGTACAGAGCCCCATGAATATTGCACGGAGCATTTCCATCACAACCAAGAAGATAAGGATGTAAAAAGAGAAGATAAAAGCATCGTCGAAAAAATATTCGACCTCTTTGATTAACCATTTTTACCTGAGCAAGATTCATCAAACAAACAGTCTTGTTGAAACTCGAAAAATTTTTATGTAAATATAGTGGGATACAGCTAATTGTTACTACAGGCGAACCTTCTAAAACAGATTCTCCTGAACAAAAGCGCAAATGCCCAATTGGAAACGCGGCGACTGGAACGAGTCAACGGAGATAAAGGAATCACGGTGAGTTTGCGTGTCGATGATGACTTAGCTTAAGGTGAGTCGCCTAGTTTCTGGACGCTGGAGTTAGACGCCGTTCAACAGATCCATATTTATCTACATGGGCTAAATTTATAGTATCCTATACTAAGAAAAACTGAGCAAAATTCGCTCAGTCCTTATCACTAAATGCTCAGATTCACGCTTCCTCTAGTAGCTATTATGGAATAATGGCTACTGCTTGCTTGACCACCACTCCGGCTGTCCACTTCCCTTTCCGTGGGGTTTGTCCTTCAGCTAACTTTTTTAGCAAAACCCGCTCAAAAAAGTGGATCTTCAGGTCAAACATTTCCCACAGGAGTTGAAGTGGCCGGCCTTCGCTATTATCAGGC
>NZ_JAWDHA010000100.1:0-7759 GCF_034190895.1 Virgibacillus sp. M23
TGTTCTTCTTTGCAAAGTTAGTTGAGGCCGTGCCCGCGGAAAGCGAAGTAATTAGTCGGAGCATTGCCAATATACATCAAACATTTCAAAATAACTACTTCGCTTAACGCAGTCATTGCACTGATTTTATACTTTCTTAACTTACGAGTAAAGGGAGAAGCTAAGAGCTTCTCGCCCCTCTCACACCCTAGATAGTCGCCATGCCTGGCGCATCTAAAAAAGCTGGTCAAATCATCAAAGATTTGACCAGCTTATACTATTCTCCAAACTATTTAACTTTTTCAGCTACTTCAACTGTACGTTTTGCTTGATGCTTAACAGCAGCTTCTACATCCTCTACCATTTTTCCGTCTTGTCCTTGGGTTACACTTGTACCATATGGATTTCCACCAGCTCCAAAGATTACTTGGTCACTATATCCTGGAGGTACAATTATAGCTCCCCAGTGCATCATCGATGTGTACAGTGATAAAATGGTAGCTTCTTGACCACCATGCGGATTGCTGGCAGATGACATCGCACTTACTACTTTGTTAACCGTTTTACCTGCTCCCCAAAGACCACCCTGCATATCTATAAATTGTTTCATCTGTGAAGCCACGTTACCAAATCGAGTAGGGGTTGAGAAAATGATTGCATCAGCCCATTCAATATCATCGGATGTAGCTTCTTTTACATCTTTTGTTGCATCATAGTGAGCTTTCCAAGCAGGGTTTGACTCAATTGCAGCTTCTGGTGCAAGTTCAGGAACTTTCACCAACCTTACTTCAGCTCCTGATTCTTTCCCAGCTTCCTCAGCCCATTTAGCTAACTCGTAGTTCGTTCCTGTAGAACTATAGTAGATTACAGCTAATTTTACATTGCTCATCGAATTACGCTCCTTTGTAAAAAGTTTTTCAGCTATTTTATCAAGAAATTTCATATTCCTTAATATCTCCTTGCTGTTCTGATTTATTCGATAAAGTAATCGTTATTACAAACCAACCAAAAGAATTAATTCTGGCTATTCATTAAAAAGTTAATTACTTTATGTAACTATAGTAAAATAACCATAAACTTATGTCAAGTAATTTTATTATAAAAAGTAACTATAATTAAATATTGGGTTTTTACAAGGATCTATCGCCTATCCTAAACCTTCCAAAAATACATCTATAAAATTTGTTGTAAGGCGACGGGCTACATAATATAATGAATGTGAATGATCCACAGATACAGATTATAGGTAAAGGGTGAGAATGTGGGAAAACGAATATTTTACTTTTTGTTAACGAACATTTTAGTTCTAGCAACAATCACGATTATTTTTACGCTCATTCCTGGTACATGGAACTATATTCAGGCGGACGGAACACTTCATTTAGGCACATTATTAATTTTTAGTGCGATTATTGGTTTTACAGGATCATTCATTTCATTAGCTATCTCACGTTGGATGGCAAAACGAATGATGGGTGTCCGCGTCATTAATCCTGAAAAACCAATGTCAGAATATGAAAGAGCAGTAGTAGAGAAAGTACATCGCTTATCTCGAGCTGCCGGATTAATGCATATGCCGGAAGTCGGCATTTACGATTCACGTGAAGTCAATGCATTTGCTACTGGACCATCGAAAAAACGCTCCTTAGTAGCAGTATCTACTGGTTTATTACAGGAAATGGATGATGATGCTGTTGAGGGTGTTATTGCCCACGAGGTAGCTCACGTTGCCAATGGAGATATGGTAACGATGACACTCTTACAAGGTATCGTGAATACCTTTGTTGTGTTCTTAGCTCGAATTGCGGCTTTTATTGTCTCTCGTTTTGTTAAAGAGGAATTAGCACCAATCGTCCATTTCATCGCGATTATCCTCTTCCAGATTGTCTTCTCTGTCCTAGGAAGTCTCGTTGTATTTGCATATTCAAGACACAGGGAATTTCATGCTGACAGAGGTGGTGCAGACCTGGCTGGTAAAGATAAAATGAGACATGCTCTCGAATGTTTACGTATGTATACAAACCGTGTTCGAGGTGACGAAACTTCGATTTCTACTCTAAAAATAAACGGGGCTAAAAAATCTTCTATCTTTTCAACCCATCCAAATTTAGATGAAAGAATTGAGCGTCTAGCTTAAGTCAGTTACCACCTCCCTTACTTAGGGAGGTTTTTTCATCAAATCAGACCTTACTCAATCCATCCCGAATCCTTCAACTTTGCAATTGCCTCGATCCGATTTCCAACTTCTAATTTGTCCAATATTACGGAAATATAATTCCGAACGGTACCTGTGGTAATATATAATTCCTTAGCAATCTCTTTGGTATTTTTCCCTACCGCTAATAGGCGTATAACTTGTTCCTCACGTTCTGTTAATGGATTTTCATTCTTATAAGCCAAATCAATAAGCTCTGGGGAATAGACCTTACGCCCACTTACGATAACTCGTATAGAATTGGCTAATTCCTCACTGGGACTATCTTTTAATAAATACCCACTTACCTTAGCGTTTCTAGCACGTTCAAAATAACCAGTTCTAGCAAAGGTTGTTAAGATGATTACCTTGCAATTATTATCTTTTAATTCTTCAGCAGCATCCAAACCACTTTTTATTGGCATTTCAATATCCATCATACATATATCTGGCTGTTGCTCCTTAACTAATCGAACTGCTTCTTCTCCATTACTTGCCTTACCAACAATTTCTATGTCCTCTTCTAAATTTAGTAATGCACCTAATGCACCTAATAACATCGTTTGATCTTCAGCCAGAACAATTCGTATCATTCTACCTTCTCCTCTCCCGTTTCTGATTGTTTGATGACATTTGGGATACGAATAGTTAATACAGTCCCTTTTGTGCCTGTAATTTCCAGGTTCCCATTTACAAATTCTAAACGTTCTTTTATACCACGAAGCCCATTCCCTTCATTATCTTGCAACATCTTTGCATTACCTACTCCATTATCTTTAATCTCCATCATCCACGCACTCGCTGTTTGATGTACATTAATATAACAATCGGTAGCATAACTATGCTTTACCACATTGGTGACAGCTTCTTTCAAGCACATACTCAATACATTCTCTACTAAAATGGGAGTTTTTATAAAGTCAGCATTGATGTCTGTATGTAACTGCATTTGTGCAGCATCCATCATCTGTCGAGCATGAATAATTTCTTCTTTTAACTTGACTCTTTTCATTTCCGAAACCAAGTCTCTTACTTCTTTTAACGCTGTCCTAGCTGTTTGATTAATATCCTGCAATTCATTTTTAGCCGATTGTGGATCAATCGTAACTAGCTTACCTGCTAGATCACTTTTCAAACCAATAAGCGATAGCTTTTGTCCTAAGGTATCATGCAAATCCCTTGCAATTCGCTGACGCTCTTTTATAACCATCAATTGTGAAATTTTCCGATTTGCATCCTCTAACTGGTGCTCTAATTTATCCTGTTTATTCCGATTATAAAGTGTAAAAGGTAAGAGGATGACACCAAAAACGGTTATCGCAATAAACGGCAGCTGTGATAAAAAGAGGGTACTTTGTATATAAAAACCAAGACTAACTGCCGATATAGTTGAAACTAAATGAATAACATATAATGTGATAAATCCATTTTTACTTTCCAAATTACCAATAAAAAATGCTAGAAACAACGAAAAATAAACATACCCAAAATATAAAGTCATCCCAATACTTATCGCCATTTGGATACTAACGGAAAAATAAACCGTCCAGCCTTTTTTTATAAAAGAAAGCCGATAGGTGGTAAAGAAGCACACAATTAATACAATACCTATACCAACTTCCAAAAGTGATGAAGAACGAATAATAAAATAAAAGGGCAATAAACAAAAAACAACCCATGCAAATGCACTTAATCCTGTATTTTTTGGGAATATATGATACCAATTTTGCATTGTTTGCCCTCCTTAAGCTGATGTATTAAGTATAGCAATATTTTCGTGCCAACTCATTCCTTTCGATAGGATTCAACACCATTTCAAAAAAATACCGAACTACTATCCGGATATAACTTCTATACACTAGGATTATAGTTCGGAGTTTCTTTATCTTCTTTTTTCATTACTGGCGAATGTTACAATTATTTCTCTTGAACACTTGTTTTCATAGAAATATTCACATTCGTGTTTTTCTGCAATGTCTTCAATTCTTTAAAGCTGATAAATGTTCGTGAAGCTTCATCATACAGACGGAATCGAATGGATTGCAAACTAGTTAACAATGTAATCGTTGTTGCTTTTTGCAGAGGTGGTGTTGATTCATGAGCATCTTCTAAGTGGTAATTAGGAACTTTTGGACTCAAATGATGTACATGGTGATAGCCAATATTTCCCGTCACCCATTGTATTATTTTTGGCAGCTTATAATATGAACTTCCATCCACAGCAGCTTTTACGTAATCCCATTCTGCTTCGTTTTCAAAATAGGAATCTTCAAATTGATGTTGTACATAAAAGAGCCAGATACCTAGCGAGCCGGATAAGAAAAGAATTGGTAATTGAATAGTGAGAAAGGCTTGCCATCCAACTATCCAAATTAGTGAGGCATAGATGACTACGATGGACAAATTAATGAAATACGTATTTAAACGTTCCTTACGTCTTGCACCTTTTCTGTTAAACCGATTCGATAGTAAAAAAAGATATAATGGTCCTAATCCAAACATAATTATGGGATTTCGATAAAGACGATAGGCGAGTCTTCTCCAAAAAGATGCTTCCTTATATTCGTTAACTGTCATTACCCATACATCACCTGTACCACGTTTATCTAGATTGCTACTCGTCGCATGATGTATCGCATGACTACGTTTCCACTTTTCAAAGGCAAACAATGTAATAATTCCTGTGAGTGTACCCACCATTCGATTTGCTTTTGGGCTCTTGAAAAAAGAACTATGTGTGCAATCATGGAAAATAATAAATATCCGAATAACAAACCCTGATGCCACAACTGCCAGTCCAAGCGTAAGCCAAATAGAAATGGACAGACTTTGATAAGCAAGAAACCAGAGAACTAAAAATGGAAGAATCGTATTAACGAGTTGGATGACACTTCGCCTTACATCCGAATTTGCAAAAACTGCAACACTTTTTCTTAATTGAGTTTGTTTCTGTCTACTCATGTTTTCCTCCTAGTTACTATCTTTTCCTATCATCGTAAAGGTTTTACCTAATGATAAGAAGACATAAATATCAAGGAGCGTACATGACAAATATCATATCTGCTATGTTACAACTTCATAATTCGTTGATTAACGCTTCACCTTCTCTCTTATCAGTGAATAAGCGCCCCCCAACAAACGGATCTTTCAAAGAATGGTAATCATGCATACCTCCACCACCAAAACCGTTACTTCTCTAACTGCATATAAGTCCTGTATACATTCACCTGAAACGTCCAATACATGTCCGAATAGATCTGTTTGTAATCCACCTAATGTTTTTCTACTCAGTATATATAGCCGAACTGCAATGAGCGGACCATTTTTACTATCTAAAATTTTATGCGGTGATGCTACGAGAATAAACTTATCTCCGACATATTCTCTTGAACCCCTTATTGCTGTTACCTGTACATCTTTTGAAAATGTATTATCTATTTCACGATCTCTCGCTTGAATCTGCCTTTCCATTGCATCTATACGAAGAAGTTTTTGACCCCAATGCTCTCGAATCATGAATTCGCATTCTTCGCTGCTCTGGTGAATTAACTAACTAAAAACAGACCATCAAATGACTACCATGCTTACCCAAAAGATTGCTCCGGTTCTTGGTCTAATAACAACATGCGTCTCCCTCCACGCAACCTCACTTGCAGTAACAATTCTCGCTAGTCCTACTCCAACAATAATGACATTATATTACATAAGCTACCTCCTCAGTAAGGATTCATTAGATTCGCTATTCCCACAGAGAATCCTTCTCTAAAGAGGCTTGTTTAAGTGTTCGTATTCCATTTAAAATAATGAGCTACATGCCATAAATCTTTAAACTCAAGGTCAGCAGTAGGCTGTTGTGCATGTCGACGATCTCCAACGAGTATTGTATTTACTCCTGCCTTTTTTCCAGCCTCTATATCCATTTCTCTATCTCCCACCATATAACTATGACGAAGATCAATTGCATGCTTCCTGGCTAAATCGTAAATCATTTGCGGTTGAGGTTTACGGCATGCACAGTTAGCATGCGGTTTATGAGGACAATAGGCAATATCATCAATGACTCCATGAAATTCGGCTATTTCTTCCTTCATTCTTTGGTGTACTTGATGTAATGCTGCTTCGTTCATATAACCAAGTCCAAGTCCACCTTGATTCGTAACTACAAAAACTTTATACCCTAAATGATTGAATAGGTTGATAGCCTCTCCTACACCATCAAGCAGGTAAAAATCCTCTGGCTGATTTACAAATTTCACACGTTCTGTTAATACTTCATTGATAACTCCATCACGATCTAAAAACATTGCAGGCTGTTTCATCTAATCCCCCTATCCTTCATAATCCTTAGTATGTACGAAGAGGCCAAGATTTATATAAAGTAAAACTTCAATCCGCGGGGGTTTTGTTTTCCCCACGGATTGGTAGTACCACAATGATATGACCTAAAGGCCTAGAACCAATCGGACATTTACTGGCAGTTGATCCTCCATTTACCCATATTAGTTTCGCTTTATTGCTTGATGTGAGGGGCTTACTGCCAGTTAAATGCGGGAGATATGTCGCTTATGGCGCTGCGATTATCTCAACAAGCACATCATCCATGAATGATGCACTAATAAACCTTTAGGAGTTAACAAATTATTTCTACCGATAGATTCACTTGATGGAATATCAATTTCCAAATGACTAAACCTGATCTGTGAATTCTCTGCTTTGTCTCGGCGTAGCACTGATACTCAAAATTTCCTATTCTATTATACCCCTTGTTTATGTTGGGAAGATGTCAATCTTGTTTTCGCTATTTGGTCTGCCCTAATGCCGAAATCACCGACCCGATTGCTTGAATCCAACTTCCAATAGCATTTACTTCTTGCGCGTCATCGCCAGTTCTTCCCGATAGAGCTTGTAGCGAATTACCGATAGCTTGAAGTAAATTACCATAAATATTACTAAGTTCATTTTCATTTGGCTCATGTCCTAGAGCGTCCGCTAGTGCTACTCCACCACCTAAAGCTTGAAGTAAATTACCTTTGATATTTAAATCATTCTTTATTTTTTCATTAAAATCAATAACAATTCCAGTAATAACTGTTGAGTTACCAATTGCTTGAATCTCATTGCCTAGTTTATTAAGTGTAAAGTGATCAATACTATCTGCCACTAAAGAATTTCCAGTTGCTTGCATTACATTTCCAACTAAATTCAGTTCCTTCGCCAAGGGAGCTGGTATATTTATAGAGGGGGTTGAGCCTATTGCTGATAAGGTTGTTCCAATCGCTTGTACCCACGACCCAAATGTTGCTTTCCATTCATTACTCATCAACTCAGCACCTCCTCCTAACCATATTGTAAACATTGTAAAACAGCTTTGTTACATCCTTCATGAAAAATAGATAGATGAATGACGTACAATAGCCAACTAGCAAAATTCGCTCAGTCCTTATCACTAAATGCTCAGGTTTACGCTTCCTCTAGTAGCTATTATGGAATAATAGCTACTGCTTGACCACCACTCCGGCTGCCCACTTCCCTTTCCGTGGGGTTTGTCCTTCAGCTAACTTTTTTAGCAAAACCCGCTCAAAAAAG
>NZ_JAWDHA010000101.1:0-7698 GCF_034190895.1 Virgibacillus sp. M23
TTAGTTGAGGCCGTGCCCGCGGAAAGCGAAGTAATTAGTCGGAGCATTGCCAATATACATCAAACATTTCAAAATAACTACTTCGCTTAACGCAGTCATTGCACTGATTTTATACTTTCTTAACTTATAAAAAAAGTTATCACCCCATGCCTAGCAATAAGCATAAGGTGATTACGTTTTTCACATGAACGTGAGTAACCTCTTGAAGAGCTTTGCTCTAAACGCTTGAGGTTACAGCACGTATTAATATATTATTTTTCTCATAGTAAAACCGTTATCAAACTAAATGAATATACAAGATAACGTATAACTCCTATTATGCTTGTTTTTCAATATACACTTGATGTGGGAAAGGTATATCAATGTTATTTTGATCAAATGCTTCTTTAATTGCTTTACGAAGCTGTCTTTCAACTGCCCACTGTTCCATATTTTCTGTTTTTGCAATAACCCGAAGTGTAATATCAGAATCACCGATTGTTTGAACACCTAACACATCTGGTCCTTCTACAATTGTCTCATTCTCTTGCTTTATCTTGTCACAGACCTCTTGAAGGACTGTCATGGCATGGTCAATATTATCATCATAAGAGATACCAATGTCAACGAGAGCTCTCATATTACCACGAGAATGATTACTTAGTGAACTAATCTCTCTATTAGGGATAAAATTCAAAGTCCCGTCAAAGCTTCGAATTTGGGTTGTTCGTAAACCTACTTCTTCGACAATACCACCGTATCCTGCTGTCGTTACATAATCGCCAACATCTAGTTGTTTTTCCAGTAATAAGAAAAAACCAGTTACGACATCACTTACCAGACCTTGAGCACCAAAGCCAATTGCTAATCCGATAATACCTGCTCCGGCAATTAACCCTGCAGCATTAATTCCAAATATACCAAGCACTATTACCAAGGTGATAAAAATGAGAACATATGAAAAAAAACTAATTGCTAATGCTTGTAATGTTTGTGTTCTACCAACAGACATCTTCTTTTTAGTCTGTACCTTTGAGAAAGAAGATTGAATTAGTTTTTTTCCAATGGCACGAGTAATCAGGAAAGCAATCAGAATTGCGACTAATTGAATGAGTATAATACCAACATCTAAAATAACTTCTTCCCATTCGATGTTTTCCAACCATTTCATTTTAAAATCGACTCCTTTGCGAGTTATGATTATAACAAAAATTTCATCTGTAAAAAAGCACAAAATAGTTTTTGATGGAGTTGTTTTCGAAATTTAACCTATTTCATTTTCCATTGTTCACCAATCCATTACTATCGCAAATCCAATATGTAAAATATTAAACGTCGTATCTTTCTTATATGGTATCAGTTCCTCATAGCTATATGCTCTGAGGAACTGTCTGAAAATGGTAATGCAATCAATAATCCCTTAATAACGCTCTATAAAAAATCTGCTTACCAAATACCACCCTTTTAAAGGGGTATAGCCAACCAAATTTGGTTGGCTATATCCCTTTAGTTGAATAAGATAGTTAATCTAGAGACCTGAATCTTGCTTCTAGAAAAAGAAGGAGTTACTATTCTCTTCCCCAATTTTATTAATCATAAACCTCCTAGATAGATTATTAAATATACGAAAGCGTTAATATAGAGTTAGCTATATGATAAGTCTATCAAATCATTATAAGAAATTCGCTAACGTAAGTGGATGACAATGATTCAATAGGAAGCATATATACCACCATTCCTTCATATGTACATATAATAATAAAAAGGCATCATAGGTCTTAGCCTATAATGCCTTTAATAACTATTTATTACTCAGCTACATATGGCAATAAAGCCATTGTGCGAGCACGTTTGATTGCTTTTGTAAGCTTACGTTGGTATTTTGCTGAAGTTCCTGTTACACGACGAGGAAGAATTTTCCCGCGCTCAGAGATGAAACGTTTTAGCAAATCCACGTCTTTGTAATCAATGTGTGTAATTCCATTTGCAGTGAAGAAACACACTTTACGACGCTTTGCACGTCCGCGACGAGCTGCCATAAATAACCCTCCTTTTCATTTTAAAATGGTAAATCGTCATCTGATATATCGATAGGCTCTCCATTATTTTTAAATGGGTCCTCTTGGTTTCTATTTGGTTCAAATTGGTTCTGGTTTCTATTTGGTTGGAATCCTGATGTATCCTGTCCTCCACCTTGAGAGGTGCCTTTAGATTCTAAGAATTGTACGCTGTCTGCAACAATTTCTGTAACAAAAACAGTTTTCCCATCCTGACCTTCAAATCTACGCGTTTGCACACGACCATCAACCCCAACCATACTTCCCTTTTTCATGAAGTTCGCTAGGTTCTCTGCTGGTCTACGCCAAACAACACAATTAATGAAGTCGGCTTCACGGTTCCCCTGTTGATTAGAGAATGGACGGTTTACTGCAAGTGTAAAGTTAGCTACAGCTACTCCACTTGGTGTATAACGTAAATCAGGATCCTTCGTTAACCTGCCGACAAGAACGACACGATTTAACATCAGAACCACTCCTTATTATTGATCATCTTCTCGAACTGCAATATGACGAATAATATCATCAGAGAACTTCGCTAGGCGATCAAATTCGTTAATCGCTTGTTCATCAGCACTGAAGTTAATGATTACATAATATCCATCACGGTAGTCATTGATTTCATAAGCAAGACGCTTCTTACCTTTTTCATCAACCTTTTCAATCTCCGCGCCATTATCAGTTAGAATTCCATTGAAACGCTCAATTAAAGCTGTCTGCGCTTCCTCTTCCATATCTGGGCGGATGATGTACATGATTTCATATTTTCTCATCCGTAACACCTCCTTTTGGTCTTAGCGGCTCCTAAATATTGATCAGCATTATTGCCTCCCGCAATAGGAGCAAGGAGTAATCGTAAATTATAATTACTCACAATAGTGTATTATACCAAATCATATTGTAAATAACAAGCCTTCGAGAGATCCTTCAATACATTATACATATATAATATTCGTCCTTAGCGGTTATTTCCTGACTATACATTAAAGCGAAAATGAATGACATCTCCATCTTTTACAACATAGTCTTTACCTTCTAACCGCACTTTTCCATTCTCTTTTGCCTGTGACATTGTTCCTGCTTCTACAAGATCATCATATGATACCGTTTCAGCGCGAATAAATCCTCGTTCAAAATCTGTATGAATAATTCCAGCTGCTTGAGGAGCTTTAATTCCTTTTTGGAATGTCCATGCACGGACCTCCTGTTCTCCTGCTGTAAAGTAAGTAGCTAAGCCTAATAAATGATAGGAAGCTTTGATTAATTTATCTAACCCTGATTCAGCTATTCCTAGATCTTCAAGAAACATTTCCTTTTCTTCGACATCAAGCTCAGCAATTTCTTCTTCAATCTTGGCACATACAACGATAACCTCGGCGTTTTCCTTTGCGGCATAGTCTTTAACCTTTTGTACGTTCTCGTTTGTATCAGGATCGGCAACCTCTTCTTCACTCACATTTGCTACATAGAGTGTCGGTTTACTAGTTAATAGATGTAGACCTTTTACCACTTTATATTGTTCTTCTGTAAAATCTAGTGCACGTACAGGCTTTTCTTCTTCTAAACCAGCTTTAATTTTGACTAGTATATCATACTCTGCAACAGCTGCCTTATCTTTCTGTCTAGCCAATTTTTCTACACGTTGAAAACGTTTGTTAACTGTTTCCAAATCAGCAAGAATTAGTTCCAAGTTAATGATTTCAATATCATCAATGGGATCAATTCTTCCAGATACATGCGTGATGTTATCATCTTGAAAACAACGTACCACTTGGCAAATCGCATCAACTTGACGAATGTGGGATAAAAATTGGTTTCCTAATCCTTCGCCTTTACTAGCTCCCTTCACAATACCAGCAATATCCGTAAATTCAAATGCTGTAGGTACTGTTTTTTTTGGTTTTACTAATTCTGTTAATTTATTTAAGCGATTGTCTGGTACTTCCACTATTCCGACATTAGGATCAATTGTAGCGAATGGATAATTCGCTGCTTCTGCCCCTGCTTGTGTAATAGCATTAAATAATGTTGATTTACCCACATTTGGAAGACCGACAATTCCTGCTGTTAGAGACATTCAACTTTCACTCCTTAAGGATTCCATTCATATAAACGCGTTTGTCATTCTAATTATAGATATTTGCTAGACAAATGACAAGCTGACAAAAAACAAAAATAGGCATAGAAACATGCCTACTTTTGCGTTTTACCCTATCACGTTGTAAATATTTCTTTCTGTCTGCTACCATTGTAACATTTTCTAGGTGTCATAGTCTATTTTAACTACTTTTATTCTTCTGCTTTTTCTAGCACTTTTTTCATTTTTTTAGTGAATTGTCTACGCGGTATCATCACACTATGATCACAGCCTAGACATTTAATTCGAATATCCATACCCATGCGAATAATTTTCCAGCGATTTTCCCCACATGGATGCGGCTTTTTCATCATGACGACATCATTTAACGCAAACTCTTTTCCTTCCATCTTGTTTTTCTCCTTTTTATCTCATTATAACTACTATTTATTATTCTCGCTCAGGTGTTTGTTCCGTTTGACTATTCCCTGATTCTTCATAATTTAATTGGTTTCTATTTGTCTGCGTTTGTTGCAGTTGTGATTTATCACGGTTGAGAATGTTATCTTTTTGTTCACGAGAATACATAACAATTCGTGGTGCAGGGATTTCAATACCTGCTTTATACAGCTTATCCTGCATTTCTTTACGAATATTTCTTTCGCCTGCCCATTGAAAGCCTGGCAGCGTATCTGCAATTACTCGTATAACAAAGTATGAAGCTTCTAAATTTTGCACACCGATAATCTCTGGAACACCGACTAGAAAATCATACTTATCAGGTAACGTTACTGCCACATCATTAATAATCTTCTCCGCATCATCTACACTGCTTTCATATGGAACGTTAATATCAACAATAGCTAGACCATTATGAATAGAGTAATTTATAACCTGAGTGACATTTCCGTTTGGTAAGATATGCATTTCACCTGTCCAACTCAATACTTTTGTAGTTCGTAGACCAATTTCTTCAACTGTTCCTTCGATACCAGCTACTCCAACATAATCCCCTACTGAGAATTGGTCTTCAAAAATAATGAAAAATCCTGAAATGATATCTCTAACAAGATTCTGTGCACCAAAACCAATAGCTAGTCCTGCAACACCGGCACCAGCTAGTAACGCTCCGACCTGAAAACCTAATACATTATCAAGTATCATGATGAACGCAATAAAGTATACAACATAGGTTATCGTACTTTTAATTAATTTTTTCAAAGTATTTTCTCGTCGTTCTGTAATTCGAATTGGGCCATTCTCTCTTCGTTTAAATAAACGATCGACTACCTTACGGGTGACTCGGACAATCATATAAGCTAGTAATAGAATTACTAGAATACGAAATATACCTATGCCTATCTTTAGCCAAAAATCTGCCCCTGTTACATAATCCCAAAACTTAGATAATTCATCACTAAAATTATCTATTTCCTTGCTAACTTCTTCCTTATCCATATGTACCTCCTCCTGCTGTAATTACCTATGTTTTTTTATTTTCTAATTTATCCCATACCGGGAATAATAATAGTCGCGTTAAAACGTATAAATTTAGTATGCCATATATGGGGTACAAATAGTTTATTAATGTCGAGAAACCTAGTGCTGTTAATGGAATCATTGTAACCAAGGTAACAGAAACAATCAACCATAATGGTTTTTTTATATACTCCTTTATACGCGTTACGATACCCAAAATTCCAGAAGCTGCGGTTGTAAAAATAGCAAACCATAATAGAATACTCATCAGTATTAGCATTTCAAACGGGTAGTGCTTTAAAATTGCAAATAAGGGAATCTCATATAACAGTAATTCATCCGCTATTTGAATTAAGCTATTATTATAAATAAACGAGATAACACCAAGTATTAATCCACTACCAACACTTGCTATCCATATCTCCTGCTTGGACTTTACTTTGTTCCCAATTGCCCCCAAGACAGCAATTAGCGGAAGAATATTTAACGCAGTAAATGGAAATGCGGCTGTCCAATTACGCTGCTCATCCCAATGTGAAAATAAATCAAGTTGTTGATCAATGGTAAACCATAATAATACAAATAGCAGTCCTGTCAATAATAATGGTAATATAAATTGATTCATAGAAAGTAGCCCATTTATTCCCTTCATAAATAAAATAATAAGCGCAATAATTATAATACTTATACCCCACCAATAGGGAAAATTAAACGCTTGAGAAGTTGCCCCACTTCCAGCAATCATAATTACGGTTGTTGTAAAAAGATAAATAAATATCATGACATCATATATTACAGTAAGTTTCTCACCGACAATTTCACGTAGCACTGGTAAATAATGCGTCGATTGTCGTTCAAAGCTTATGGTCATTATCACTATACAACAAATCGAAAAAAATAGGCCAAATAAACAAATAGCTAGTCCACTTTCATGACCAAAAAATTGCCACAATTCCCTCCCAGAAGCATATCCAGCTCCTATTGTTGTTCCAATAATTAAAAACATCCATTTCATACCCGCACGCAGCATGTAAGTTCCTCCAATAATTTAAGAATCGATGTATAGATTTCAAAAAATTTCCGTATACTATACCAATATGTATTTGGAGGATAAGCTATGAATTTAAAAAGCAGATTAGGCCGGAGAAATGAAAATTTCCGTATGCTACATACAGAACCTAATTTTATACACGTTATGCGTGAGAAAATTATTTCCTGGATGCCGCACTCGCCACGTGATTATGTAGTGGTATGCATTGGTACGGATCGTTCTACGGGAGACTCTTTAGGCCCATTAACTGGTACACTACTAGCTGAGAAAAAAATTAAACATTTATCGATCTATGGTACACTAGATGAACCCGTTCATGCCACCAATATACATGACTATTTACAGGATATTTATAGCAATCATCACAATCCTTTTGTAATCGCAATAGATGCCTGTTTAGGGAAACACACGTCCATTGGACACCTTATTACTGGTACAGGGCCAATAAAACCTGGAGCAGCCTTTAATAAGCCCCTGCCTGAAGTTGGTGATATTCACCTTACAGGTGTTGTTAATGTTAGTGGGTTTATGGAGTATTCTGTTCTGCAAAACACTAGATTAAGCTTAGTGATGCGAATGGCTAGTAAAACAGCGGACTTATTAGAACAGCTTGATCAGCGATTAATTTATCAGCACCATTCTCCTGCAGTTGTCATTCAAGTCGCCAATCCTACAATACCTAATTAGATTATTGAAGTGATTCGATGGTGTGTACATGCATAGAACAAAAGCACAAGCGCTCGATTAGAAACGTAGCGACTGGAGCGAGTCAAATGCTATAAAGGAATCACGGTGCGGTTGCGAGCCAATGACAACTTATCGTCCATGAAGTCGCCTAGTTTCTAGGCGTTGGAGCTGGACACAGCTCAACACGCTCCTATTTATTGACATGGGCAAATTTTATAATTACCTTGATTTCCTAAACTATTAGAAAAACTGAGCAAAATTCGCTCAGTCCTTATCACTAAATGCTCAGATTTACGCTTCCTCTAGTAGCTATTATGGAATAATAGCTACTGCTTGACCACCACTCCGGCTGCCCACTTCCCTTTCCG
>NZ_JAWDHA010000102.1:0-7500 GCF_034190895.1 Virgibacillus sp. M23
TCATAATTAACACCGTTAATTATGATGTCTTAGCTTACTCCAGAAGTTTCCTTCTGGTTATTTTTAAGAAAAAACAGTTGCATGTTTTTCTCTTGACATACTGGTTGTTTTGTTCAGTTTTCAAAGAGCAAATTAGTTTGCTGCTTTTCGCGACAGCAACTCTTTCATTATACCAGTTTGATCAACTCAAGTCAATAACTTTTTTCACTTAACTTTTTCGCTGTTCAAATTGGCGACTTTATTAATATATCATACCGACAATTTGTTTGTCAACACTTTTTTAAGTGATGGGCCTGAGTGGACTCGAACCACCGACCTCACGCTTATCAGGCGTGCGCTCTAACCAGCTGAGCTACAGGCCCCTAAAGGTAATGATTGGAGCGGGTGAAGGGAATCGAACCCTCGTCATCAGCTTGGAAGGCTGAGGTTTTACCATTAAACTACACCCGCGTTTATTAATATTTTAATATTTCGTGTCGATGGTCGGGAAGACAGGATTTGAACCTGCGACCCCATGGTCCCAAACCATGTGCTCTACCAAGCTGAGCTACTTCCCGGAAATTATGGCGCGCCCGAGAGGAGTCGAACCCCTAACCTCTTGATCCGTAGTCAAACGCTCTATCCAATTGAGCTACGGGCGCTTCTTAAAAGAATGTTCATTTTTATCATTTGTTTCAATTCACGATGACTGAATCACGCGAACAATTATAGATAATACACTAATATGGTTCTTATTTCAATACCTAAATTAAATTCTTTTAATTCTTATAATTATTTACCTTCATAGCTCATAGGTCATATCTGTAATGTTATGGATAAAACCAATTAAACCGAAAGCCAGAAGACGATTTTTATCATCTATTACTTCTATATTATAGTTAAATTGCAGGACGCAATTTTGAATCTGTGACTTTACTCTTTGAGTGCTTCTTAATTATTTATAGGCACAATTATATGTAACCGTCAATATGTTAGTTTCGTATTTATCTTTCCTGCATGATACATTTTTTAATTGCAAAAAATCATTGAATCGCATTATTCGCTTGTTAAAGCAGTATATTAATGGAAGAGTTAGGAGCATAACAACAAGAGCATAGCCATAGTCCAATTAGAACAAAACATCTACTCCAACAAAATATATGTTACCAATCAAATAAATCACTAAAATAAGTGACGACGATATAATATATTTTGTAATTAAAGAATATCGATTGTTTGTCAGCACTTTGACATGCTTTTTTCAGCGACATCTTCTCAATCGCAATAAGAATAAAATTGGAAATATCCAAGCTGCTGACGCCATTAAAAAGATCCTATTACTCAGGATCATAAATAATCCTCCTAATACGAATAAAAGAACACACTATATCTTTTCATTTTGATAGCCCCCTTCATATATTACTGTAAGTATAAGAGCAAACGACTACTACAACAGTGTAAATTCCGTAGAAGGGACACATAGAGCTTTGAAGGACAAATTGACGGATTACAGGAGAGAAACAATTCTAGAAAGAAGAAAAATTGTGAGTTACCTCTTTTTAAAACTACAATTGATGTGTATGGTCACCTATTTCCGAACAAACAACGAGAAACAGCAGATCGGCTAGACGACTTCTTTTAAGAAATGGTGAATTTATGGTGAATAAATCATAAAAAAACGCTCAAATCCTTAATGGAAATGAACGTATAAAAAAATACCAACCCTCTAAAAGTGTTGGTATGACTTGTTCTATGGATACGATGCGGTCGAGAGGACTTGAACCTCCACGGGTTATTCACCCACTAGGCCCTCAACCTAGCGCGTCTGCCATTCCGCCACGACCGCACATTTTGCAATAAATGACAGAAAATAAAAGACTGTGGATTAACACAGCAATTCAATGCGGGTGGAGGGAGTCGAACCCCCACGTCCGAAGACACTAGATCCTAAGTCTAGCGCGTCTGCCAGTTCCGCCACACCCGCAAAAATACAAATGATGAGCCATGGAGGATTCGAACCTCCGACCCTCTGATTAAAAGTCAGATGCTCTACCGACTGAGCTAATGGCTCATGTAAAAAAACGAAAAATAAAAAAATGGCTGGGCTACCAGGATTCGAACCTGGGGTACACGGGATCAAAACCCGATGCCTTACCGCTTGGCTATAGCCCAACATCTGGCGGTCCGGACGGGACTCGAACCCGCGACCTCCTGCGTGACAGGCAGGCATTCTAACCAACTGAACTACCGGACCCAGCCTATTTATTTTTAAAAAAAGATGACCCGTACGGGATTCGAACCCGTGTTACCGCCGTGAAAGGGCGGTGTCTTAACCACTTGACCAACGGGCCATTAAAAAATGGCGGAGAAGGAGGGATTTGAACCCTCGCGCCGCTTACACGGCCTACACCCTTAGCAGGGGCGCCTCTTCAGCCACTTGAGTACTTCTCCATATGGCTCCACAGGTAGGATTCGAACCTACGACCGATCGGTTAACAGCCGATAGCTCTACCACTGAGCTACTGTGGAATAAAGTGTGAATCAATCGCAACGAAAAATATAATACAATATTTCAGTGTAATTGTCAACATTTTTTCGTTAAAATCTATTCGAAAAATATGTAAGTTGAAGTGCTGTATGAGACAGCCTATTTAATTTATCATGGATGACATATTTCGTCAATGGGTTATAGCGATATTTTTTTGCTTTTATAGTAAATAAATTCTCCCTTTGCATTTTCCACATCTAAATTTAGCTGTGTTTACCCTCCTCATACGTTTAAACTCATCATTACAACTAGTACACTTATAGACATATTTATACTTTTTTTGTGAAGGAAGTGGCTTACAATGCCTTGGAGATCCGGTGATTTTCAAAAGTTGCTTAAACGCCTGATCACGATGCCTATATCCTCTTCCTTCTATATGTAAATGATAATGACATAACTCATGTTTAATAATCCCGATAAATTCTTCCATGTCACTTTCCTGCATGTACTTCGGATTCAATTCAATTAACTTCTTATTAGGAATATATCTTCCACCTGTTGTTCGTAAACGAAAATTAAAAGCTACGTCATGTAAAAAGGGTTTATGAAAATATGTTAAAGATAATTTATTGACCAAATTAAATAAATCCTGATCATCCAGCAGCTCCATTATACCTATCTCCTTATCAATAAGCGATGTTAATATTCTAATATATAAATATTAACTTTGTACAGAAATGGGTTACTTCCTATATTATATAAATAAATTAAACTTACTCGTTATTTAAAATTATTGTAAATAAATATTGATTTTTACTTGGATTATATTATAATATAGATGTAGATAGATAAATACTTAGTTTAAGAGAGGAGATTTAATATTGAGTAATAAAAGAAATACCTTAACTACTGCCGCTGGAGCTCCAGTTGGAGACAATCAAAACTCCATTACAGCTGGACATAATGGACCTACATTACTTCAAGATTTTCATTTACTAGAAAAACTTGCTCATTTTAATAGAGAACGTATCCCTGAACGCGTCGTACATGCAAAAGGTGCTGGTGCACACGGATACTTTGAAGTAACAAATGATGAAATTTCAAAATACACAAAAGCTGATTTCCTTAGCGAAGCCGGAAAGCGTACTGACATGTTTATCCGCTTCTCAACCGTTGCTGGTGAACTAGGCTCTGCAGACACAGTACGTGACCCACGTGGTTTTGCAGTTAAATTTTATACGGACGAAGGGAACTATGACTTAGTTGGAAATAACACACCAATTTTCTTCATTCGTGATGCAATTAAGTTCCCAGACTTCATTCATACGCAAAAACGTAACCCGCAGACGCACTTAAAGGATAAAGATATGGTTTGGGACTTCTGGTCATTATCACCAGAATCACTTCACCAAATTACGTACCTTCATAGTGATCGTGGCATCCCGGCTACGTTCCGTCACATGAATGGATATGGAAGCCATACCTTTAAATGGGTAAATGCAAAAGACGAAGCATTCTGGGTTAAATATCACTTTATAAGTGAACAAGGGGTCAAAAACTTAGATCCAGAGCTTGCTGACAAGATCGCTGGTGAAAATCCTGATTATCACACAGAAGATCTCTTTAATGCTATTGATCAAGGTGACTTCCCTGCTTGGAAGCTTTACGTACAAATTATGCCTTACGAAGACGCCAAGACTTACAAATGGGATCCATTTGATGTTACAAAAATCTGGTCGAAAAAAGACTATCCACGTATTGAAGTAGGTCGAATGGTACTAAACCGTAATCCTGAGAACTACTTTGCTGAGGTTGAGCAAGCTGCCTTCTCACCTGGTCAATTCGTACCTGGTATTGAAGCTTCTCCAGATAAAATGCTTCAAGGTCGTCTATTTGGTTATTCAGATGCACATCGTTATCGCTTAGGAGCAAACCATCATCAAATTCCCGTAAACCGTCCAAAAAATGAAGTAAATAATTATCAACGTGATGGTTTCATGAATGTAAGTGGTAATGGTGGTAGCAAGCCAAACTACGAACCAAACAGTGTAGATGGACCAACTGAGGATCAGGCAACCAAAATTAATCCGTTTGAGGTTTATGGCGAAGCTAATAGCGTTTCCTATGACAGTGATGATCATTATACACAGGCCGGTGATTTATATCGTTTAATGACTGCAGATGAAAAAGATCGCTTAATTAAAGCATTTGTTGATCACATGAAGCCTGTTACAAAAGAAGAAATTAAGCTACGTCAAATCGAACACTTCTATAAAGCAGATCCTGAATGGGGCGAGCGTATCGCTGAAGGACTTGGCCTTAAAGTTCCAGAAAGCGTAAAATAAACAACTATGGCGCAAGCTCCCGAATAGAAACGTAGCGACTGGAAAGATTCAACTTAGATAAAGGAAGCACGGTGAGTTTGCGAGCCGATGATGACTTAGCTTAGGGCGATTTGTGAGGTCGCTTCTGGGCGCCGGAGCAGGACGCGCTTAACACGCCCATATTTATCCAGCTGGCTAATTTATCATTTCCTAGACTAAAACAAAGACATGGTTCCTATTAGAGCCATGTCTTTTCAATTAATATTCTTTGTTCACCATTGATAAGGCGATTCTTCCTTTATTCATATCAATATCCTCGACCCAGACAGTTATTACATCGCCAACAGAAGCAATGTCCATTGGATGCTTCACGAATGAATTTGACATCTTAGAAATATGGACAAGTCCATCTTGCTTCACACCGATATCTACGAACACACCAAAATCAACTACATTTCTAACCGTACCCTGCATCTCCATTCCAGGCTTGATATCTTCCATTGTCATTACGTTTTGTTTTAACAATGGTTGCGGAAAATCATCACGAGGATCGCGCTCTGGTTTACTTAGTGCTTGTAAAATATCACTTAAGGTTGGTACTCCTATGCCCAGCTCTTCTGCAACCTCCCTGTTTTTAATTGTGCTAATGGCCTGGCGAAGTTTTTCTGAGCCTATATCGCTTAGATCACAGTCCAGCATTGTTAACAGCTTTTCTGTATGAGCGTAGCTTTCAGGATGTATAGGGGTTCTATCGAGTGGGTTATCCCCATCAACGATGCGTAGAAAACCAATCCCCTGTTCATACGTTTTTGCTCCTAAACGAGGAATTTTCTTTAGTTGCTTCCGATTCGTAAATTTCCCATCTTCCTCACGTTGCTTGACAATGTTGTTTGCCACCGTTTTACTTAGTCCCGATACATATTGTAGCAATGACGAGGAGGCTGTATTTACATTTACGCCTACCTGATTAACTGCAGTTTCTACAACAAATGATAATGATTCATTTAATGACTTCTGACTTACATCATGCTGGTATTGTCCAACCCCAATAGATTTCGGGTCAATTTTGACAAGTTCAGCTAGCGGATCTTGTATCCGTCGGGCAATCGACACCGCACTTCTCTCCTCGACTTGAAGATCAGGAAATTCCTCTCTTGCTAGTTTGGAAGCAGAATACACACTTGCACCAGCCTCATTAACGATAATATACGGCACATTTAGACTATTTTTTCCAATTACATCGGAAATAAATTGCTCTGTTTCTCGTGATGCTGTTCCATTACCAATTGCTATTAATTCAACATCGTATTTCTTCATTAGCTCTAGTACCTTTGCTTCCGCACCTAATTTATCATTCTTTGGTGCTGTTGGATAGATCACGCCAATACTATGTACTTTCCCCGTTTCATCGATGACAGCTAGTTTACAGCCTGTACGGAATGCCGGATCAACGCCAAGAACAGTCTTTCCTTTTAAAGGTGGCTGTAATAATAAATTCTTTAAGTTTTTGGAAAAGATATCTATTGCTTGCTGCTCAGCCTTTTCGGTTAAACTACTGCGAATTTCCCGCTCTACAGATGGTTGAATTAATCGCTTATAACTATCTTCAATTGCATGCACTAAAATATCTACTACTTGCTTAGATGCAGAACTTTTAATTACATGCTGTCGCAAGAACTCATGAATTCGCTCTGTAGGTGGCTTTATAGAGACTTTGATAACATCCTCTTTCTCTCCACGATTTAAAGCTAGAATTCGATGTGACACTAAGGAACGCACAGGTTCATGAAAATCATAGTACATTTCATAAACGTGCTTCTCGTCCTTTTCTGCATTTTTCTGCTCAGATTCAATGCTTCCTCGGTTATACGTAACTTGTCGCATAAATTCACGATAAGCTGGCTCTTCGGAAATCCACTCCGCAATAATATCATTTACCCCAGCTAGTACTTCTTCTATCGTTAGTAATTCATGATCTTCTGAAATATATTTCTTCGCTTCACTTTCTACTAATTCTATATCCTGCTTCCATACAAGTAATGCTAATGGTTCTAAACCTTTTTCTTTAGCAATCGTTGCCCTAGTACGTCGCTTTTGCTTATACGGTCGATATAAATCTTCCACTCGCTGTAGCTGTTTTGCTTCTGTAATAGCTTGTTTTAATTCATCTGTTAGTTTTCCCTGTTCTTCAATGCTTCGTAATACCTCTTGCTTCCGCTCCGAAAGATTGACAGCGTAATGCCATTTATCTTGAACCGCTTTAATCTGTACCTCATCTAAGCCACCAGTCACTTCTTTACGATAACGAGCAATAAAAGGAACCGTATTCCCTTCCTCTAATAAGGCAATTACTTTATTGACAACTTGTATATTGACTTTTGCTTCGTTAGCTACCCATTTGCTTAGATCTTGGTTTATTTCTTTTGCCACACGTTTTCCTCCTTTACCTTCCTATATATTTTACCAAAGAACAGAACGATTCCCAATGAATAAGCAACGTGTAAAGCGCCTAACAATGGGTTTCATTCACAATTTTTTACATAAGGAAAACGGAGCAAAATTCGCTCAGTCCTTATCACTACATGCTCAGATTTACGCTCCCTCTAGTAGCTATTATGGAATAATAGCTACTGCTTGACCACCACTCCGGCTGCCCACTTCCCTTTCCGTGGGGTTTGTCCTTCAGCTAACTTTTTTAGCAAAACCCGC
>NZ_JAWDHA010000103.1:0-7459 GCF_034190895.1 Virgibacillus sp. M23
GGAAGTGGGCAGCCGGAGTGGTGGTCAAGCAAGCAGTAGCTATTATTCCATAATAGCTACTAGAGGAAGCGTAAATCTGAGCATTTAGTGATAAGGACTGAGCGAATTTTGCTCAGTTTTTCTTAGTTAGAAACGATAACGTAACAGCTATATGAAAAAGTACACTTGTCTAAACAGGACTATTGTCAATCTAATCTGTCCAGATTTGTATATAGTCGATCTAATTTAGCAGCTAATAGATCCATATGCACCATTCTTGCCTCTCGTATATATTCCTTTCCATTTACAAATAGAAGAAGCACGGGAACTGTAAAAATGGAAAAATGACCAGCCACTTCTTCCACCTGCTCTGCTCGTATATGTACAGCGTTTATTTTAGGGTAATTCTCCATGAGTGATTCCACTTGTGGTAATAAGCTATGACATACACTACAACCTTGACGAGATACATAGAGAAAGGCAAGACGATTTGTATCGATAAAATGGTCAATCTCAGCAATGTTTGTTAATTCAGGAAAATGATTCATTGTTGCTCCCACCTGTACGTAGTAGTAATATGGACCGTCCTTATCCCGCAAATAACTGGCAGTAAGCTCCCCACTTCATGTAATAAAGAGAAAAACTAATATGGATAAAAGGGGGATCAACTGCCAGTAAATGTCCGATTGGTTCACCTAACCATTCGTGGGGATAAACAAAAACCCTACGGATAGAAGTTTCACTTTAGATAGATCGATGCTCTTATCATACCATGCCCTGACTGTAACTACGCTCCTAAATGCCTAAGTTTGGATGGATTTCAAGCATCAACATCTTTTAAACGCTTCTGAATGGGGAGATGGGAAAACTTTTTCTACTGATGGTATACGAGTTCCAGAAGGGACTTACAAAAAGCGGTGAATTCGCAAAAGTAATAACTTTATACGAAAACACCGCTTTTTCCATTTTAAGGTTGTTTTTTGGGTACGTGCTCGAATATTTCACCACTTGCGAAGAATTCAGTAACTCGTTGAATCCAGTCATAGTAATCCATCCACTCTCGTATTTCATGGAGAAGCTCATTAATTGCTTGTTCATTTTCTGCTGTTACATCTGCTTCTTGTTGTAATGTATCTAATTTTTGAATTAACCGTTGTTCAAAATTTCGGCTACGATTAATCGCCTTTTGCCATGTAAATATGAACAGAGAAATAAATGTCTGATAATAATCTTCTTCCACTTGATATAAATCTTTTCGGACACCTTTCTTAAATACACGCTCAGCAATGTTCATATCAATCATTTCCCGAACAACCTGACTCATTCTGGTTTTGCTCATTCCGGTCTCAGCAGATAGCTCGTCTAGAGTCATTGGTTCTCTATTCATATAAATGATACCAAGCACGCGTCCAACACTTGTCGATACCCCAAAGGCGTTCATATTATCTGTTATCTTTTCAATAAATTGTGTTTTAACATTTTCAATTTGTTCTGTATTATTCATTGTATAAATCTCCTTATTGGCATGCTCTTTGAACTGTACCACATTGTAGCTAAAAACCAAAATGATGAAAGCAACATATTATTTATATAATTTGCCAAGGGAAAGGAATAATAGAATAACATCTTTAACAATTGATTCTACAATTAGATCATTGTAAATGGAACAATGATTTTGGATGCCATTTTTCCTCCATGATAAATCGTTTCATTCGCTACAACCCCATCTTTATGGGTTTTTGTTGTCTTACCGTTGTTTAAATTAATATCATACAACGGTGCGTTACTTGCTGCAATATCTAGCCGTATCTGATGGCCCTTTGGTAACGTATATGCAGTTGTTCCAATTTCTGCTAATAAACAAATTGGGTGGCTGTCTATCACCTTTTCACGATGAAATGAGTGCATTAGTACCCATGCTCGACCGCTTGGATCTACATCAGCTATTCGTAAAGAAATATCACATAAGCTTGTTGGAGAAGAGCACCAAATTTCTGCTTTGAGTGTGCCTAATAGTTGGATATCATTACTTATCGGCTTCGTTGTATAAACAAGCACATCATTACGTTCATGCAGATCGTTTATATCAAATATACCTGAATCAACACCTGCTATCAACGAACCCCCTCCACGAGTTGGAACAGGATTGTATGGATCAAGTGTAAGTGAACTTTCTGTCACCTGACAAGACGGAATGGAAACTAACTTTCCATCTCCTGCACTTGTCTGCGACTTACCGTTACTTTCCAAAAAATATTCTTGTTGTTTAACGATAGGGAATTCTTCGTATGCCGCCCATTTTTGTTGTCCCATCAAATAGAGTTGTACCGGTTTTTGGATATACAATGGCTTATCTTTTAACCATTTATCAAACCATTGTATATGCACTTCGGTAGGGTCTGTTATTTGGTCAACACCTATATTCTTAGCTGCGACCTCAAAGAATTTTTCACCAGCATGACCAGTCATTTGTTCATGCGTCCACGGACCAATCCACAGCATTTTTTCCCCATGATATGCTTTATAGGCTTGTAATGTTTGGGAAAGCAATGCGTCAAACCACCCTCCCATAAAGAGAGCTGGTATATCTACATCGCGTAATTGGCTCTCCAACTGCACACGTTCGATGAAATGATCGTCCAACCTTCCTTGCATAACATCAAAGAAAAATGAGTCTGGATCAAGGTCCTTCATTGGTGACCACTGGCTGGCGGGTGCCTCATGCAAATATTCGGTTATATGTTCCAAATAATGATTTAGCTGTAAGTCATCTAACTGATTTTTTCGTTTTAATTGATCCTCTATAATGGAACCTAACACCCATGTTTCAAACTTGCCAATCGCATGAGGAGTTGATTCATTACCAATCATATCTCCAAAAGGATCAGCCATTGTCATAACAGGGGCTATGGCTTTTAACGATGGTGGTTGTTCCACTGCGGCAGCAAGTTGTGTATAACCATGATAAGACATGCCAAACAATCCGACTTTTCCATTAGAAAATGGGAGACGAGCCGCCCATTCTACTGCCTCATAACCATCTTTTCCTTCATGTACAAATGGATAGAATTCTCCATCGGAGGCGTATCTACCTCGTACATCTTGGAGTATTACCACATAACCCGCTTCTACCATTCGTGGTACTTCTAGGTACTCGTTATAATAGCGAGGCGTTTCCTTGTTATATGGGAGCCTTAACATAAGAACTGGGAATTCTCCTGCTTCAGTGGGACGGTAAACATCGGACCGTAAAATCGTTCCATCCGATAATTCACAGATTATATTTTTATCTATCAACAGGTTATGAGCCTTCATCATTTCCCTCCTCGTTAAACTGTTCCTTGAACCTTACTTAGAAGATTTCACCGGTTGCAGTTTCCGTTCAATCCATCCCATAATCAGGTCAGCAATAATCGCCATTAACGCAGTTGGAATAGCACCGGCAAGAATGATCGGTGTGCCATCTGTTGCATTTGTTCCAGTAAGGATAATCGCCCCTAGGCCACCAGCACCAACAAAAGCTCCGATTGCTGCAATACCGATACCAATAACTAGCGCGGTGCGAAGCCCTGCCATAATAACACTAACTGCAAGAGGCAGTTCAACCATGCGAAGCAGTTGAAATCGAGTCATTCCAGAGGCATATCCAGCTTCAACCACATCTTTATTAACCTCTTTCATGCCAACATATGTATTTTGCGTAATTGGCAAAATGGAATAAAGCATCAGGGTAACTATTACAGTATTCGTACCAAGTCCCATTACAATCATAATAACAGCCATTGCTCCTAATGCTGGTATTGTTTGGATAATACTGCCGAAAGCCAGTACCCAACTGCTTAATTTCCCGTATTTTGCAATCAGTATACCAAGCGGAATGGAAATAATTGCTGCAAATAATACACCATAGGCAGCCATTAGAAAATGCCTGTAAAACTGCACCCAGATATAACCGCTATTCTGACTAACATAATGGATAAATTGTTCCAATGTTTCCATTTCACTCACCCGCCTTTACTGACTGCTCAAAGTAATTATGTTCTTCAAGAAATTGTTTAGCTACCTTCCGAGGGTTTATTAATTCCACATCTGCTTGATAATTTAGCTCTTGCATGGTTTCCGTAGAGATTTGATCATTTAGTCGTTCCGTGATCTCTTGAATTTTTGGATATTTCTCTAGTACCTTATTAGCAATCACTGGTGAAGCGTCATAAGGTGGGAAGAATTGTCGATCATCTTCAAGCACTTTCAGATTAAATTCTTTAATCCGTCCATCAGAAGAATATGCTAGAACAACATCCATATAGCCACTAGCGGCTGCTTGATACACGAGACCGATGTTCATTGGAAAAACCTCTCCAAAAGAAAAATAGGTTTCTTGAAATCCGTCATATCCGTCCCCTTTACGATTAATCCAAGCATTATCAACACCGAAACGTAAATCATTCGCATAAGGCTCTAAATCAGATATCGTTTCAATATCATTTTCTTTGGCGAATTCCTCTGTCACAGCTACAGAATAACTATTTTCAAATCCATATGGAGCCGCCCAAGTTTGATGGAAACGATCTAGAAATTCACGTTTTACAATTTGTAATGCTTTATCTGGGTCGGTGATCGGATCCATACCAAGAGCTCCAGATAAATCTGTTCCTGTATAACGTGTACTTGTAATATCCAGATCCCCTCTAGTCATGCCTTGATGCTGAACGATAGATGACCCAAGATGCGTCACTAAGTCCGTATCTGCATCCGTTTCTCTCTCAATCATGATTGACAGCATTTCCGCAAGAATTTGGGATTCCGATGTACCTAATGCCCCAATTTTAATTGTTTCACTTGTTGTACTTGCTAGTCCAGGCAAGGAACAGCCAGAAAGGAACACAAATAGTAGAAGTAATATGCTGCCTTTATAAATCATTCTTTTCACATTTACACCTCCAAGTTTATGCCGTTTTATAAGAATCCTTTAATCCATCAGGTGTTAACCAATCTTCTAAAAATGCAAGTGAGCGATCTGCAATTAAGGCAAGTATCGTAGCCGGTATTGTCCCAGCAATAATTAGAGACGGTTGATATAAGTTCAATCCATCAAAAATAAAGTCACCAAGTCCTCCACCGCCAATGAAAGCTGCAAGTGTTGCCCAACCAACAAGATAAACAGTCGATAAGCGAATACCTGCCATAATTACCGGTAGAGATAAAGGAAGCTCCATCTTCACAATCGATTGCCAATTGCTCATTCCCATTCCTTTACCTGCTTCTTTTACTCCCTGATCAACATCACGCACACCAATATATGTATTACGTAAAATCGGTAGCAAGGAATAGAAGAATAGTGCGAAGATCGCCGGAATCTTCCCAACTCCCATGATGGGAATGAAAAATGCTAGAATTGCTAGACTTGGAATAGTTTGTAATATACCAATAAATGAGATGAAACGATCGGCAAAATTCGGTTTCCTCGATAAGATAACTCCAAGCGGTACAGCGACTAAAACGCCGAGAATAATCGCTGCTAGTGATATATATAAATGCTCCCACGTTTTAACAAACAGTTCATGACCGTATTCTGCAAGAAAATCCATCATTTTTGCTTCCCTCCTACTCTGCTCCTGTTGCAGCTAGTATTTCATTCGTCTCCATACCATCGCCCCATATCGTGTCATAGACGAGGTTAGCTAATGTCGCACGTGTCACAATTCCTGCTAGTTTTTTTTCATCATCAACAACAGGCACATATTTCACTCCTCTACGGAGAATTTTGTGAACGGTATCACGTAATAGACTATAGCGAGAGACGAAAAATAACTCTTTCTCCATTATTTCTTCTACAAGATGCATCTTTTTATAGTTTAAATTAATACCTTCTATGTCAATAAAGCCTTGGAGCTTATTCTCACTATCTACCACTAACAATGAATCTACATGTCTATCTTTCATTGTAGATATAGCAGATTTCAATGTCGTTCCCATTTGTACGGTTACAGGTGAATGCTCCATGATTTGTTCGACCGTAGTAACATCAGGTCGACCTTGAATTAATCGATCCTTACCTAGAAATTCTTCTACAAATTCATCTGCTGGATTTCGCAGAATCTCATCTGGAGTATCTGCTTGGACAATCTGTCCATCTTTCATAATCACAATACGGTCGGCAAGCTTCAACGCCTCATCCATGTCATGTGTTACAAAGACAATAGTCTTATCCAGTTCTTTTTGCAGTTTCTTAAATTCCTCTTGCAGCGCATCTCTTGTAATTGGATCAAGTGCTCCAAAAGGTTCATCCATTAAAATTAATGGTGGATTTGCTGCTAAGGCACGAAGTACTCCAATACGTTGTTGCTGGCCTCCACTTAATTCATGTGGGTATCGATCAAGAAATTCCTCCGGCATATCTACTAGTTGTAATAATTCCCGTGCGCGTTTATCTTTCTGTTCTTTTGACCATTTTAATAGTGTTCCAACAAGCACAATATTTTCTTTAATTGTCATATGTGGCATGAGGCCAATTTGCTGGATCACATATCCGATAGATCGTCGTAATTTTACAGGGTCTTGCTCTATCACATCTTTTCCATCAACAAGAATGGATCCTTCTGTTTTATTAATGAGGCCATTGACCATTTTCATTGTGGTTGTTTTACCACATCCACTTGGACCAATAAAACAAACAAATTCACCTTTTTTAATATGTAAATTCAGATCCTTAACGGCTATTGTACCGTCTTCAAATTGCTTGGAAACGTGTTTAAATTCTAACAATGCTAGCACCTCCATTAATACTGTCGAACTTTGTCGTCCTATACTAGTATAGGAAAAAGAAGCGATTATCGAAACAAGCATTTAAATTCATACAGTATAAAAAATTTATAAAATTTATATTGTATAAAGTTTTTATACTGTATAACGTAGAATTGCTTAAAAATTCTTCGTATTTAATGGTGATCTGTTTTTTTACTAAGATAAATAATGGAAAAAAAGCGATATGAAGTTATATGAATCATACAGAAGAATTAGGGTGTCTTGTGGATTGTGGTGAATTATAGAATGTAAAGGCATCTATAAACAATAAAATAAGGTCGAGGGTTAAAAATGTGTGGATAACCTGTGGGAAATGCCGGTGCTGTTTTAACGCAAAGACATATAATAGTAGAAATCATTACAAGCTTGTAGAGATTTGCCCATGAATGAATCTCCCAATACAGAAAGTCGATACGATAGGTATCGGCTTTTTGCTTTATAAGTTAAGAAAGTATAAAATCAGTGCAATGACTGCGTTAAGCCAAGTAGTTATTTTGAAATGGTTGATGTATATTGGCAATGCTCCGACTAATTACTTCGCTTTCCGCAGGCACGGCCTCAACTAACTTTGCAAAGAAGAACACGTTGCAAAGTGGATTTTCGGCTCGCGCAATTCCCGCAGGAGTCTACGTAATTAGTCTCCGCTATGAGAAGGTGCAACAATTCTTGTCATAAG
>NZ_JAWDHA010000104.1:0-7185 GCF_034190895.1 Virgibacillus sp. M23
CGAAAATCCACTTTGCAACGTGTTCTTCTTTGCAAAGTTAGTTGAGGCCGTGCCCACGGAAAGCGAAGTAATTAGTCGGAGCATTGCCAATATACATCAAACATTTCAAAATAACTACTTCGCTTAAAAAAAATACAGCCAATGGCTGTATTTGACTTATATTTAAAGCATTAGTCGCTATAGATCATACTATTTAAGATTTTGACATAATATGATATCCAGATCACATCCATTCTCCAAAAATCTACGTAGAATAACTGCATGATGCCCAACCTAACCTTCTATTGGGATAACCGAGACGTTTTCACCAACTTCAAATGGTTTACTAAGCGGTATATGTCCGATAATAACTTGATCATTCACAGCTACGGAATAGTGATAATCCCTTCCTTGAAACTGTTTTGTTTTAATAGTACCGGTAAGCTCCCCGTGCTCTTTTCTTGATAATGTAATTTGCTCTGGTCGCAATGGATAGATACTCTTTTCCTTTAATTTATTGGAGATGCCCCAATCCTTCCACTTCACATTGCTATGCTTAAGGGTAAAGGAATCTCCTTCCCAACTACCCTCGAACAAATTAGCTTTTCCCACAAATTTTGCAACAAACGGCGTCTCTGGATGATAATAAATCTCTTCAGGCGTACCAATTTGTTCTATCTCTCCATTATTCATCACAACAATTCGATCTGCCATTGCCAGAGCTTCTCCTTGATCATGCGTAACATACACTATAGATGCCTTGGTTAATTGGTGGAGGTTTTGAATTTCCCGTCGCATCTCCATACGTAACTCTGCATCAAGATTACTTAGAGGTTCATCCATTAGCAATAATTTCGGCTTCGGAGCAATCGCTCTAGCAAGTGAAACACGCTGTTTCTGACCACCTGATAATTCACCAGGCATTCGGTCAGAAAAGTTTGTTAAGTTAACAATCTCCAACACCTCCTGAATTCGCTGATTGGCATCTTGCTTTATTGCTTTATCAGCAAAACGGTGATGCTGTAAGGGAAATTGAATATGCTCCTTTACATTCATATGCGGCCATAAGGCAAATGATTGGAATACCATACTTACGTTTCTTTGCTCTGGAGGAGTAGCTGTTTTCGCATTTGCTACCTCTATACCATCCAATAAAATACTTCCATCGGTAGGTGACTCAAACCCTGCCAATAAGCGTAATAGTGTTGTTTTCCCACATCCAGATGGACCGAGAATCGCAAGAAATTCCCCTTCTTGAATGGATAGATTAATACGATGAAGTGCTTGATAACTTCCAAATTTTTTGGTTACGTTTTGTACAGTTGTACTCATTTACTTTTATCCACCTTTCTGCTCCAAAAACGCTGTACAGCAAATAGCACTAAATATCCAAGCATAATTAAAGCTACAATAATACTAGAGAAGGCCGTAGCATATAAAGAATAGCCCGATTGCTGAAAGCTTAATATAGACACACCAATCGTCTCAGATGTCGAAGCGTATAGTAGAGAAGAAACAGTAAGCTCTGATAAAGCACTAAGAAACACTAACAATGCTCCACCTAAAATCCCTGGTGTAATTAAAGGAATCAAGATTTTCTTCCACTTACCTATACCATTTGTTCCACTAACTCGTGCCGCCTCTTCAATCTGAATATCTATTTGCTGAAATGCTGTCACACCACTCCTTATCTGTAAAATTAAAAATCTCGTAATATAGGCAATATATAAGATGATGGCAGATCCATAGATACCTGGGTTCCAACCTTTAATTGGTTCCATCCATGCAAATATCATCGCTAACGCTAAAACCATCCCAGGTAATGCATAAGGAACTGTAATTGCCGTTTCCATCACTTTTATCGTGGTGTTCGTTTTACGAATACGCAAATAAGCAAATATGGTTCCTGCGATTATTCCTATAACAGCAGTCACACTAGCTAGTTTCATACTAGTAAAAATAGCATCTATCGTAGAATTACTCGTTAGAATGTATTGATAATTTTTCAGCGAGAAATTTTCTGGAAGGAAATCAAGACCATATGCACGTAAAAACGAAAGCATTGCCATTGAAATTAATGGAAAAATACTTGTAACAGCAAAGAACAGCCACATCATACTTTCAACAACAATTCGCTTTTTCCCCAAAGTATAACGAGGCGTATAATCTAATTTGGTTGTTTCTACTTGTTTCGATTTCCTTAATAACAGCCATTGGACGAATAGACCAGTCACCGCCACGCCCCCTAGTATCATTGATAATACCGCAGCATGATTAAATGCGGATGTACCAAAGCCAATCACTTGTTGATAAATATATGTGGATAATACAGGGATATCAGCAGGTGTACCTAAGAAAGCAGGTATTCCAAAATTGTCTAAACTTCCTAAAAATGCAATAAATGAACCACCTACAATGCCAGGAAGTGCCATAGGCAGAATGATCTTTTTAAACGTATTCCATCGCGTTGATCCAGATATTTGGGCAGCCAGCTCCATTTCTCGAGGTATTTTTCGAAATACATGGATAGAAAATAAATAAACGAGTGGAAAATGACTAATCCCCATGACAAAGATAATTCCAGACATACTATACAAATCCCAGGAAAGGCTCGGTAATGATAAGAAAGCCACCATACGCTCCATTAATCCACCAGGGCCAAAAAATTGAACCCATGCCAACGAGGTGATATAGGAAGGAATAACAAAAGGTAAAAAAACAAACAATTGTACCAGGCGTTTCATACGAATATCTGTATATGCTACAATCCAAGCAAAAAACGTACCCAGTATAAAAGCAATGATGGTAGATCCAGTTACAATTATCAACGTATTTTTTAACACTTGCCATGTTCGCTGATCCTGCAAAATCTCTTGATAATACTGTAATGAAAATCCTTCTTCCGTTGTAAAGCTCATCATCACCAATCGAATGATAGGAACGATAAAAAATATAGCTACCAGTATAATGCCAACTGTTTTCAATGATATGTTAAATAACCTAGAAGGAAATGCGCCTCTGCGCATCCCTTCTATTTTAGTTAAAGTATTCCAATCCTTATTATTCAATACAATCACCTACAATTAGTAATCCTTATTTGGAGAACAGTTCATCAAATTTCTCTTTATCTGATGCACGGCTTTCATATAACTCCTCTATCGGAGCTTGTAATACCTTAATTTCATCAAGCGATTTTAAACCCTTTGGTGGTTCAACTCCTTCACGAATCGGAGTATATCCAATCTTTGCTTGCATTTTTTGCCCTTTTTCAGACAAGATAAAATCAACAAAAGCCTTCGCTACTTCCTCTTGATCGGTATCTGCCATGATGCCAACTGGTTCTGTAATGACAGGTACACCCTCTTCTGGATAAACTAATTGAACTGGAGAACCGTCATTTGCCGCACGAGCAGCTAAATAGTCTACGACCATCCCATATGATTTTTGACCGGATGATACGTTTTCCATTACTGCTCCATTTCCTTCCGTAATCATTGGACTATTCTTTTGTACAGCTTCATAAAAATCCCAGCCAAATGCTTGATTACGGGTCAATACGCTCAAATTATATGCTGCTGCACCAGAGTACAATGGACTTGGCATGACTATTTGGTCGCTTGCATCTTCTGATGTTAACGCCTGCCATGAGGTTGGTGCTGCGGAAACCTTATCTGTATTTACAATCAGACCAGTAGCCATTATTTTTGTACCCGTGTACATACCGTCCGGATCAACAAAATCGTTCGGAATGGATTCAGCTTCTGGAGACATATAATTCATTAGCATATTTTCTTTCTTTAAACCTTCAAAGGTTACAGCATCTGCTACTAGTAAAACATCAGCTTGTACTTCTCCAGCTTGATTTTCTGCGTTAATTTTACTGATTACTTCTTCTGTTCCTGAGCGGAATATGTTTACCTTAACATCTGGATATTCTTGATTAAATGCATCCACCAGCTTCTCCGCATCTACATCAGGCTGGGAAGTGTAAAACTCTATTTCACCACTCATATCACTAGCTGCACTCGCATTCGAATCCTTATCTTTATCAGATTCATTCGAATTAGTTCCACTTTCACCGCAAGCCGCAAGAAATATTAAAAGCAATGATAATGTCATAAAAAGAACCATTCTTTTCATTTATTTTTCCTCCTGTAAATTTGTATATTGATAAAACCAGCGTGTTAATTGATCAATTCTTCTCTTTCGTGTGTGCACTAATTCAATAGGCGAGATAGTAACATATCCTTCTCGTAGCAAATGATAATCTGTTCCTTCATTTAGCTCTAATTCATGATAGTGATCCTTCAGCCAGTAATAAATGTGACCGTGGGGATCATTTAATCCAGCAAAGTTATAGCGTGATACCGATAAATCCATCGGAACCACCCGAACACCTTTACAGAGCTCTTTTGACGTGTAAGGTAAGTTCACATTAAGCATTAAATTTTTGGGGATTTTATTCTGTACAATCACCTCCACAACTTGATAAAGTAATTGTTTCACGATATCAAATTTTATTTTTCGGCTATCAAATGTTTCTAAAGACACAGAAACAGAAGGAACCTGATAGAGCATTGCTTCTTGCGCAGCAGCAATTGTTCCAGAATAGTACAAATCACGACCAACATTCGGTCCGATATTAATTCCAGAAAAAACAATATCCGGTTTTTCTGGAAGTAAGACCTCCATACCAAGCTTGACACAATCTGCCGGTGAACCGTTGACAGCAAAGGCTTCTGCATGTGAGGCAAAATCAACTTTTTTTAACTTCAATGGTTGTCTTAACGTTATTTTATGGCTATAGGCACTTTTTTCTGTTTCAGGGCAAACGACGGTTACTTCACCAAAATGGGAAAGCAAATCTGCCAACGCCTGCACACCAGGTGCAAAAATGCCATCATCATTTGTAATTAATATTTTCAAATAGATACCTTCCTCTCGATCCACTTATGGTTATAAAGAAATTGAATATGCTTTTTTAAAAAAGTTAATTCACGTGACGTGTCCATACCTTCTAGTACAATTGGAACATCCATAGTAGATAGAACTTCTAATATGTGCTGAAGCTCTACCTCTCCTTCACCTAAAGGAACATGATATTGTTCTTTACTAGAATCACTAAGGTGAATACTATTTACAAACCTTAATTGCTCCAAATATTGAATCGAGCTTTCATGCAAAGGAACATGTGCAATATCCAAAGTAACCGGAAGCTCTGTACCCACTTTATCTTGAAACACATTCATATGTTTTGGTTGGGTTAAAATCTCTTTAGCAATAGGTTCCATTAACTCTTGCGACAGTGTTACCTGCTTATCGGCAGCGTACGCTAATAATTCCTGCGTATTTTCAATTAAGCGATCCTGATGATATTCCCAAAGATAATCTTTCACCGTAAATCTGCCCGGATGAAACGTCATGTGTAACACTTGTAATTGTGACGCTAAATCAATTGATTTTTTTAGTTCTTTCACTGATTGCTCCTGTATCCCCTTATTAATGGAACAAATATTGAGATCCCAGCTGGACGCATGTAATGTTAAAGCAATACCCTCTTCTTTAGCATAATCACGCAATACCTTAGCATTAGCATCATGATGGTAGATATGTTCAGCCCACATTTCTACACCTGAAAAACAAAACTTCTTAGCAAGTGTTATTACTTCTTTCGGGTGGTAATCCCAACATAAAGAGGAAGATATAAAAAATTTCATAATTGATCAACTCGTTTCATCCAATGTTGTTTGGATTGTTCATCCAACTGCACACTTCCTATTGCAACAGAATTCCTTGCTTCCGTTCCGTGATAATCAGAACCACCGGAAACGAGCAGCTCATGTTTTTTGGCATACGCTAACCAATGATGGATATCTTCCTCGCTATGTTTAGAATGGTATACCTCTATCCCATCTATCCCATACGATATTAAATTATCTATCGGAACTGGAGAGGAATACGTTCCGGGGTGTGCTAAATAAGCCTCCCCACCACAGTCATGAATTAACGCAATTGCGTCTTTTGCAGAAAAAGCAGCACGCTCCACAAATGCTGGCTTACCTTTAATTAATAATTCCTCATAAGCTTCTCTTGCCGTTGTAAAATATTTTTCTTTTGCAAGTGCTTCCGCTATATGTGTACGTACGATAATCTCTCCAGGGACATGCTGCGTTACACCTTCAAACGTAATCAGATAACCAAGCTGATTTAACAGCGTATTTATCTTTTTGGTCCATATAGTACGCTCCTGTTTGCGCCATAATGTATACTCAAACATTTTCCTATGGTGAGGATCAAAAAAATACCCAAGGATGTGTAGCTCTCCGTCTTCCCCATCTGTATTGAGCTCTATCCCTGGAATTAACGTAATATGATTCGCTTCCGCATGGCGTAAAGCTGCATCATAAGCACCAATAGCGTCATGATCCGTAAAAGAAAGAATTTGTATACCTGTTGCTGCTGCTTTGTTTATTATTTCTGCTGGATTATAACCTCCATCGGAAAATGTCGAATGAATGTGTAATTCTGTTTTAGTCATCAAGATCCTCCTTTCCAACACACTTATTTCGATGTCTAACTTTATTGTAGTAGCCAAATGTAAAGGAAGATTAAAGCCATAATTAAATAAAAGCTGTTTTTTTGTAAATGAAAGTTAATCATCTATTTTTACCCCAATATATGGAAAGTTATTAGAAATGCTGATGTTTTAAGCTCTAACAGGGAGAGGGATGGTCATAGTCAGCTTAAATTGTAAAGGGGAAGTAAATTATTTACGTTATATTAATACCATCTAGTTCATGTAGGAGCTATATTTAAAATTATTGTAAATTTGAGTTGTCTGTGTAACAAAAGGAAACAGAGGCTACTAGCCGTTAATAAATGGAGCGTACTTATTAACTAAAGCTTAAATTGTAGGAGCTTTTTTCTAATCATAAGAGGAGTTTTTAAATAGGAAGTCTACAAACAAGGGGTAAGCGCCCTTTAACAGCAGCAAAACATAAAAAAAACGGAGCAAAATTCGCTCAGTCCTTATCACTAAATGCTCAGATTTACGCTTCCTCTAGTAGCTATTATGGAATAATAGCTACTGCTTGACCACCACTCCGGCTACCCACTTCCCTTTCCGTGGGGTTTGTCCTTCAGCTAACTTTTTTAGCAAAACCCGCTCAAAAAAGTGGATCTTCAGGTCAAACATTTCCCACAGGA
>NZ_JAWDHA010000105.1:0-7144 GCF_034190895.1 Virgibacillus sp. M23
ACAAACCCCACGGAAAGGGAAGTGGGCAGCCGGAGTGGTGGTCAAGCAGTAGCTATTATTCCATAATAGCTACTAGAGGGAGCGTAAATCTGAGCATGTAGTGATAAGGACTGAGCGAATTTTGCTCAGTTTTTCTTATTTAAATCGGCTAATTGTTTATTAACTTCAGCAATTTCTCCTTCAAGACGAATAAGTTGTTCCTCTGCAGATGATACTCTGCCGCGGACATACTCAAGTTTATCTAAGTCACTTTGAATCCGTACGTAATCGGATTTTAACTCATCAAGCTTTGCTTGTAACTGCTCTATTGTCATCGTTCATCACCTCTTTATACTAGTGTAGCAAAAAACACTTTACAAAACAGGTAAAAACATTCATAGTATTAGAAAAATAGAGAGGGAATGGTTAAGGTGAAGGTGTTTATTAACCAGGCTGTTGATTCATATGCAAAACGAGTTGAACCGCTTTTACTTCAGAAAGAAGCATGTAATAATTTGATGCTTGGTATTATGAATCGCTTGAAGGAAAACAAAACAGATTGTTTCTTAGGTTGGGTAGAAGCGAATGGGGAAATTATTTATGCATTCCTGCGAACTCCACCCCATAATTGGATCTTGCCAGATATTGAAGTGAATTCTCTCGATTTCATACCGGTTATTACGAATTATTTATATCAACATGGCTATGAGGTTCCTGGCGTACTAGGGCCAATAAAGTATGCAAAAGCTTTCGCCCAGCAATGGGAAGAAAAAAGCGGGAAAACAGCATCCGTACATATGAATGAATTGATCTATCAATTAGACCGTGTGCAGATAGAGTATCCTTTACCAGGACAGCTAATTCAAGCAGAATTAGCTGATCATGCACTTCTAGCAAAGTGGCTTCTTCTTTTTGGAGAGGAAGCTAATGCACCAATAGATGAGTCGCGAGCATCTAGTTTGGCGGCGGAGTTTTTACATAAGCAAACAGCTTATTTTTTGCAGATAGGGGAGAATAAGGTTTCCATGGCGAATAAATCAAGGGAGACGAAGCATGGTGCGACAATTAATGCTGTCTATACCCCTGATAAATATAAGAAAAAAGGGTATGCTACAAGTGTTGTAAGCCAATTAAGTCAAAAGCTGTTAAATGACGGGTATCAATTTTGTAGTTTATATACAGATTTGTCGAACCCAACTGCAAATAATATTTACAAGAAGATTGGCTATTATAAAATTGGTTCTGCTATTGTCTATTTGTTTTAGAGATAACCGAGTGGTTAGGTTAAAACTAAATGAGTAGTTCACAAGCAAATATAATACCATGTTCTAAAATCGCAATCTAAACGATGGGAACCTTTATGATGATCAGCTAACGCACGAAAAAAATTGCTTAGCAACTGATTCTTCGAGCTCATCAGTTATCACAGAAGTCTTCACCACCATAAATGATAAAACTCCAAACCAATATCCGGAACTAAGTTCGTAACCTCGGATTATAGTTTGGAGTTTCACTTTATCTACATGTAATTTATGCTTTTAATAAGCTCAGCATTAGATTAATGCATCTTCCTTATTTTTTTTAGAGTTTACGTATGTTTTATAGAAATGGATAATGATCGTCTTAATCACTGCATAAAATGGTACAGCAAATAGAATACCTAAGAATCCAGCAATGCTTCCTGCTGCTAAGATAACGGTAATGACTGTTAATGGATGTAAGTCTAATGCACGCCCCATAACATTTGGTGAAATTAAATTACTTTCAATTTGCTGCGCGGCTATCATTACGATGGACACCCAAATCACCATAAACGGATCTTGGAATGCTCCAACGATTAATGCCGGAATTACGGCTATAAATGGACCAGCAAAAGGAATTACATTCATTACCATAGCAAATAACGCTAGTGTTAAGGAATATTTTAAGTTAATGATCAAATATCCAATAAATAACAGCACACCGACGGCAAAACTAACAATTAACTGCCCTTGTATAAAGGCTGTTAACGTTCCATCTACTTTGACAAACAAGCTACGAATATTCTCCGCTTTTTTCTTGGAAAAGATTTGTGTAATAAATGGAACTAGCTTCTCTCCATCCTTCAACATGAAGAATAAGAAAAATGGAACGAGAACTAATGCAGTAACAAATCCAATGAGTTGTCCAATAAATCCAAACAAATAATTTAATACACTATCAATATGTGATTGAAGGTTATTCGTAAAATTATTGATTGCTTTGTCTATTTCTGCAGGAATAGCAGTTTGGTTTGATTGCCATAAAGAAATCATATCCTGCGCCCAGTTTACCATTGTTGGAACATTATCAATTAAATTCCTAAATTGTTGTTGGGCAATTGGAGCAATATACATATAGACAAAAACACCAAGAAGAATTAATACAAGAAATACAAGAATAATTGAAAAGATACGATTTATTTTAAGGCGTTCAAAGAAGTACATTAACGGCTTTGTTAAATAGTAAAGAATACCTGCACCTATAATAGGTACGGCGACGGCCCCTATTACTTTCAAAAAGGGTGTAAAAATAAAATCAGTAACCGAAATAAGTAATATTAACAGAAAAACCATTATGAAAAACACTAAAAACTGAAACCAGCGTTTATTTACCACCAACATCCCAACCTTCACAAATCATTTGTATCTATTTTACCTGTTTCAAAGAATAATAGAAAGTATATCTTATTTAGCTTTACGAACTGTTTTGATACGACGACGCTAAAGTAACAATGATATTCCCAAACAAGACAGCTTTGATCTTTACGTTTTCTATTATTTTAACCTAATTTATGAAATCATAAACGATTCAAAATTTGATCGATAGAATAATCTGTGTAAGTATGCTAAAATTCGTATAGATTATATACAGTTGGAGGACATAACGAATGACCAGTTGGGAACAAGTCTATCAAAAATGGGAAACATTCCAAGATCTTGATGCGAATTTAAAGAATGAGTTAACGAAATTAAATGGAAATCAGCTCGCATTGGAAGATGCTTTTTATAAAGAATTGACATTTGGGACAGGCGGGATGAGAGGGATCATTGGTCCTGGAATAAACCGTATGAATATATATACCATTCGTAAGGCTGTTAATGGACTAGCAAATTATCTATTAGAACATACGGTAAATGTAAAAGACAGAGGTGTTGTAATCGCGTACGATTCCAGACATATGTCAAAAGAATTTGCTATTGAGACAGCAAAAGTATTAGGGGCATTTGGAATAACAGCATATGTGTTTAAATCATTAAGACCGACCCCGCTACTTTCCTTTGCGGTACGTTATTTGGGAACGGTATCAGGAATAATGATTACAGCAAGTCATAATCCTCCAGAATATAACGGTTTTAAGGTGTATAATGAGGATGGTGGACAAATAACACCAAATCAGGCAGCTGACATTATTGCCTGCATTCAACAAACAGACGATGAATTATTAGTTCCCTATATGGATCAAGCTACATTAGAAAAAGAAGAACTAATTAACTGGATTGGGAATGAAATTGATAATGCCTACTTAGAAAAATTGATTGATATATCTAAGCTGCCTGCAGAAGAACGTGAGCAAGAGAAAGCTATACCAATTGTCTTTACACCACTTCACGGAACTGCTTATGAGCTCGTATCTCAGGGATTGGCACAATTGAATTTTACGAATGTTCATGTTGTAGAAGAACAAGCTGTCCCAGATCCAGAGTTTTCTACTGTGAAATCACCTAATCCAGAGGAGCATCAAGCATTCACAAGGGCAATACAACAGGGGAAAAAGCATGATGCAGCTATTTTATTAGCAACAGATCCGGACGCCGATCGTTTAGGTGTTGCTGTCAAAGACGACACGGGTAATTATCAAGTGTTAACTGGTAATCAGTTAGGTGCATTAATGCTGGATTATATTTTATCGCATAGTGATTCGGCATTATTAAAAAGCGGACGGATGCTAAAAACAGTAGTGACATCGGAACTAGGTAAAGCAGTGGCGGATTACTATGGAATAACGACAATTAATACTTTGACAGGCTTTAAATATATTGGAGAAAAAATACGGGAGTTTGACGCAACTGGTGAAACATTCGTATTTGGTTATGAGGAGAGCTATGGTTATTTAACGAGTAGCTTTGCACGAGATAAAGATGCGATACAAGCAGCTATGATGGCAAGTGAAATGGCATACTATTGGAAGAATAAAGGTAAAACTTTGCATGATGCGCTTCATGAACTATATGAAAGGCATGGCTATTATAAGGAAGACATGACATCTCTAACTTTAAAAGGGAAGCAAGGGTCTGAGCAAATAGCTAAGATTATGGCTACAATCCGCTCAGAACCATTACAGGAAATTGCTGATTTATGTGTGAAAGCAACAGAAGATTATTTAATTGGTCAACGCTATACGCTCGATAATCCAGAAAATATAGAAGCTATTGAACTACCTAAAGAAAATATGATGAAATTTATTTTAGAACAGCATAGCTGGGTTTGCCTTCGCCCATCAGGTACTGAACCAAAAATCAAATGTTATTATGGGGTTTGTACGGAAAATGAAAAAGAGAGCATACAAAGGATTTCTGCATTAAAACAAGCTATGGAACGGATTCTTGAACAAATTATCGAGGGCTAATATGGTGAATAGATTTGATTCTGTGGGGAAGGCTAGTTACTAAAACTAGACACATGGTAGAATCAATCGTTGACATTTTATGTTTATCGATGTTTAATAGTAAGTAATGTTATATTCCTATTAAAGGGGAGTAGCTGTACAATTTTAGTCGTCATTACGAGAATATTCTCCGGCTGAATTGGCAACGATCGTTGTTAGCGAGACCTTTACCAGTCTAGGTAAGGGTCTTTTTTGATGGTTCTTACCTATTGGTAGGAGCTTTTTTATTTGTACGAAGTTACATAACGTAATTTTAGGTAGAAGTAAAAGCTTCAAGTCGAATATAAGGTTAAAGCTCTATACGAGCGTAGCAGAAGGGAGAGCCTAGAGAATGGGTATTGAATTATTAGTGGAATATTTATGGGTATTAGTAGTTTTAATTGGACTCGAAGGTTTACTAGCCGCTGATAATGCGCTTGTCTTAGCGATAATGGTGAAGCATTTACCGGAAGATCAGCGAAAGAAAGCATTATTCTATGGATTGGCTGGTGCATTTGTATTACGATTTGGTTCATTGTTTATTATTTCATTCCTTGTCGATGTATGGCAAGTACAAGCGATTGGTGCAGCTTACCTGTTATTTATATCGATTAAACATTTATATGATAAGTTAAAATCCAAGGATGAACCAGATGAAGAAGCGAGTGCCAAAGAAGAAAAAGGTAGCGGTTTTTGGATGACCGTCTTAAAAGTAGAATTTGCTGACCTTGCCTTTGCGGTCGATTCTATTCTTGCAGCAGTAGCTTTAGCAGTAGCTTTACCACCAACTAATCTTGGCCATATCGGAAGTCTAGACACCGGACAATTCTTGGTAGTTTTTGCTGGTGGAATGATTGGATTAATTATCATGCGTTTTGCAGCTAATGTTTTTGTGGATTTATTAAATAAGCGTCCTGGTTTGGAAATTGCGGCGTTTGTAATTGTTGGCTGGGTCGGAGTTAAACTAGCTTTAATCGTTCTTGCACATCCAGATATTGCTTGGATACCACATGATTTTCCACATTCAACATTATGGAAATCGATATTCTATGTCGTATTAGTAGGAATTGCGGTTATTGGTTGGTTTACCTCTAGCGATGCAAACAAAAAAGAAAAAGCTCAGGATTAACGTCAATGAATGATCTTTTATGAAGGAATAGATTAGGTTTTCAAAAAAGTCTCTTTTAAAATCAGTGGAATGGTCATCTTAGTCGACAACACGTTAACCTCGTGTGAGGGAGAAGCGCTCTCTGTGGTTCAATTTTTGTTCAACTCCCTACAAAGAAATAATAGGGGAAAGTAAAGCAGTGTGGTACTACCAATCAGTGGGTGCTAAACAAAACCCCCCACTGATTGAAGTTTCACTGTATTTTTTGAGCGTACCTGTATAGGCTGCTGAATTATTGTGATTATTCTGATGAAATACTTTTTATAATTATGTGAGCAGGGTTTGAAGCATAACTATTCCCTTTAGAAATGGATGTTTAGTAGTCTATAGCTAAGAGGTGATTACATGGCAGAGCATCATTTTCATTTAAAAGCAGATTGGCCAGGTGGGAGAAATAGTCAAGGCTTCCTAGAGACAGGTAACTTGAAAACAAATATATCTATACCACCTGAAATGGATGGTCCAGGAATTGGAACAAATCCGGACGAAATGCTATTAGGTGCAGCTGCTACCTGTTATATTATTACATTAGCAGCAATGATTGAAAGAGCGGAATTGCCTTTAAAGCAAATGTATTTACATTCGGAAGGGATCGTGGACGTGACAAAGGGAGTATTCACGTATAAGCGAATTATACATCGGCCAACGGTTACTTTAACAGAGCATGCGACAGAAGGTCAACATAGTCAACTCCGCAAATTAGTCATCAAGGCAGAACAAAGCTGTATGATTTCTAGAGCATTAAAAGGAAATGTGGAAATTGAATTAGAACCAACCCTAGTTTGATAAGTGTTTGTCACAAAATTTAGTCTAGCAGATAAGGCTTGGAATGACCGAGTTTCATTTTAAAAAAACAGGAAAGGAAGCTGACTATTGAGGCAGCTTCTTTTTAATGGTTCACTAACAGATGGAATGATGTTACCTAAAGGAATCGTTCCAAGCGAGATAAACTACTGGGGGTATTTGTCATTTTTGATTATACAGAAAGGGATAGATTCTTATATCGAAGATCTGCTCCATTTTGAAAAAGCAGATCCAGAGTGTAGTACATATCCTAGGCTCAAAAAATCAGATGATAAAGCTGGATTAGTAATTAGCTTTTAAAATCACAATATTCTATTTATGTTAGCCGGTTTCTTTAGGAGAAACCGGTTTTTTTAAAAGATAAGAAAGTATAAAATCGGTGCAATGACTGCGTTAAGCCAAGTAGTTATTTTGAAATGTTTGATGTATATTGGCAATGCTCCGACTAATTACTTCGCTTTCCGTGGGCACGACCTCAACTAACTTTGCAAAGAAGAACACGTTGCAAAGTGGATTTTCGGCTCGCG
>NZ_JAWDHA010000106.1:0-6165 GCF_034190895.1 Virgibacillus sp. M23
TTGGGTGTGATTACTTTAACTTTACCAGAAGGTATCCCTTTTGCGTACATAAATCTCAAAAAAAGTGGTACTTACCAAATTATTGGCGAGTACCACTTTTTATTTTACTGGGTTTTGTCCCAGCCCCTTCGTTTTTTGATTAGGATAATTAATATAGCATCTGAAATATGTGAGACTCCTTGAAAAAGAAGAGCGCTTTATCTGCGTGCTATGTATCGCTGCCAAAGTCCTCCTTATCCACAGCACGAGCCCGAATCCACTTGGTAACGTGTTTTCCTTTACCAAGTGAGCTTAGTCCGTGCTCGCGGAAAGCCAGTGTATGTTCATGATGCGGGGGTGATACTCCTATTAATAAACGTGATTATTCGTATTTTGAGTAAAGAAGTTGTGTTTAGTCCCAGCCCCTTTTCAATAATTTATTCCTCATATAACCGGCAGTAATCCCCTCACTTCAAGCAATAAAGTGAAACCAATATTGGGAAGTGGGGGATCAACTGCCAGTAAATGTCCAATTGGTTTAAAGGTCTTTATATCATACCCTCGTGGTACTAACAATCCGTGGGAGATAATAAAATGCCCACGGATTGAAGTTTCACATTATTTTAGTGCTTGAAATTCTTGTATCGTACGTAACCAATTTTCTTTCATAATTGGAGCAAGAGCCTCATTATTTCCTTCTTTCATAAGGTTAATAATCTGGCTATGTTCTTCTATGGATTGTTCAGTTAAAATGATGGAGTTATGGAAGAATAAGCGTCTTACATGGGCTTGTAAGTTAGCAATAATGTTGTGGATATAGGGATTATTTGCAGCATCAACGATAACTTGATGAAATTCTTCGTCAATTTTTAAAGCAGCATAATAATTCTCTGAGCGAATAGCTTTCGTAAATCGGTCATTAATTTCTTCCAATACAGCTGTTATATCATCCGTTAAATTATCAATAGCTAATTCAGCTGACAAGGCCTGTAGTACAGCTAATGGTGGAAGTAAATCATTCATAGATTCTTTTTCCACTTCTGTTACTTGCGTTGCTTTTCCAGGAAACATCTTTACAAATCCCTGTACTTCTAAAAGTTGTAGAGACTCTCTAACCGGAGTCCTACTCACGCCTAATGCTTTAGCAAGTTCAGAATCATTAAGTTTTTCTCCAGGTTGTAATGTACCATCAATAATCCACTGTTGAATCTGATTAAAAGCACTTTCCTTTGCGGATTGCCTTACTGGCCTGGAATGATCTGAAGGTATTGGCATTATCTGCTCCCCCTCTACAATTATTTTTAGTATACTAAACAGTATACAATAAATTATTAATTATGGAAATATGCAATATATCACTAAGATTTTTAAACGTTGTGGAGGGATTTATTTTGATTAACTATGAAGATATAGTTTCTCAGGAGCTAGAAGCTTGGCGAAGGAAAATGTATGCTAAACCTAACTTATTTAATCAGTTTTCTAAGAAAGCACAGATGAAAATAAATAACTGGATACCTGAAAAGGCGCATCGGATAATTACTGAAAGTATTAAAAATATGGTTAAGGCTACATTAGTAGGCTCACATGTAACTACGAAAAAACCAGAAATGCAAGAAATGAATTTATATCAGCAAGATCAGCTTGTAAAAGAAAAGTTATCCACCTATCGCAAAACAGCAACAGTAGAAGGTGCAGGTACTGGTGCTGGTGGTATTTTTCTTGGTTTTGCGGATTTTCCTTTACTACTGTCTATAAAAATGAAATTCTTATTTGAGGCTGCAACCATATATGGCTTCGATACAAAGGCTTATGAAGAACGATTATTTCTTTTACACATATTCCAATTAGCTTTCTCCAATGAAAAAGAAAGAAAGAAAACGATGTATGTTATTGAAAATTGGGAACATGAAAAGCAACATTTACTGGATATGGATTGGCGAGCATTTCAACAGGAGTATCGTGATTATATAGACTTGGTCAAATTATTACAACTCGTACCTGGCTTTGGTGCTATTATCGGTGCTTATGCCAATTATAATTTACTTGATCATCTCGGGGAGACGGCTATGAATGCGTATCGTCTGCGACTATTAGCTGTACCAGAAGAGTAAAAGTAAAGGGGAGGGTAGAGAAAAATAGGGGGACCCCTGCAAAAACAGCAAGAGCCCGAAGGTCCACGTTACTAAGCGTGGTTAACCGTGTTAATTTGGTTTGTGGAAAGCGTTCCATACTTTTGATTGCGATAAAAAATAACAGGCTTATTTGATATTTACTCTCGGCATTAACTTATGAAAAGCACTTCGTTTAGTTATGCCCTCTAGCAATTAATATGGATCTGCTTCATGTCCTTTTTCGATTGCTTGATCTGGTGCTTTTTCTGCATCTTTATTACCTAACGGATTTTTACTTGTTCCATCATTCATCATGGTTTTGGCCTTTTCCAGACCTTCACGTAAACGGAGGCCATATTCTTCATCTGCATCCTCAGCCAATGCGACCATTTTATCTTGAATACGTTGATCACACATAGAAAGATCATTCACTAAATTAGAAATTAAATCATCCTTTTCCCAGTCTTTGAAGCTACGGAATGTCTCGCCTGCTTGCTTTGTATTGTCATTTCTGTCGATGGATTCACGAACAAGCTTTCCTTTTATCTCAGGGGTGTATTCTTTTCCCGTTTGTTCAGCTTCCTTTAATCCACCTAGTACCGAAGGCTCGTAATTAACATGTGGATTTTGACCAGGTGCTTTGTCATTTTGCTGACGTAATTGTCCACCCTCTTGGTTTGTAGCAACACGCTTTTTTGCTGCATTAATAGGAACCTGTAAATAGTTTGCCCCTACACGATAGCGCTGTGTATCAGAATAGGAGAACGTTCTACCTTGCAGCATTTTATCATCTGAGAAATCAAGTCCATCGACAAGAACTCCGGTACCGAAGGCAGCTTGTTCAACTTCTGTAAAGTAGTTTTCTGGATTTTTATTCAATACCATTTTTCCAACTGGTAACCATGGAAACTTGTCCTCCGGCCATAGTTTTGTATCATCAAGTGGATCGAAATCTAGCTCGGGGTGTTCATCATCGGTCATAATCTGGACGAATAGTTCCCACTCAGGATAATCTCCTTTTTCAATAGCATCGTATAAGTCTTGTGTAGCGTGATTGAAATTGGTAGATTGAATCTCATTTGCTTCTTGCTGTGTTAAGTTTTTAATTCCCTGTTTTGGTTCCCAATGGTACTTGACTAATACCGCTTCGCCCTCTTTGTTAACCCATTTATATGTGTTTACCCCAGAGCCTTGCATCATTCGGTAATTTGCCGGAATGCCCCAAGGTGAGTAAATAAAGGTTATCATATGGAAGCTTTCAGGGGAATTCGCACAAAAGTCGAAGAAGCGTTCACTATCTTGAATATTTGTTACAGGATCTGGTCGAAAGGCATGAATCATATCTGGAAATTTCATTGCGTCACGAATGAAAAAGATCTTAATATTATTTCCGACTAAGTCCCAATTCCCGTCCTCCGTGTAAAATTTTACAGCAAAGCCACGTGGATCACGTACTGTTTCTGGAGAATGTGTACCATGAACAACCGTTGAAAATCTGACAAAGACAGGAGTTTGCTTCCCTTTATCCTGAAAAACCATGGCTCTTGTATATTTGGATATAGGCTCATCACCAGCCATGCCGTATGTCTCAAAATAGCCATGTGCCCCAGCACCACGAGCATGAACTATCCGTTCGGGAACTTTTTCACGGTCAAAGTGACTTATTTTTTCGATGAAATCATAGTTTTCCAGTGTTGCTGGTCCACGATTTCCGACTGTTCGTATGTTTTGATTGTTAGTAACAGGATGCCCCTGCCTCGTTGTTAAGGTATCTTCATTTTCGATATTATTGGCTTTATTTGTATTTTTTTGCTCCATCCGTTTTCTTTTCCACCTTTCTAAAATATAACTAAACTAGAATTTCCATAATTCTGCTATTTTTTAGTTTGCCCACTTATCTAAATATCATTCTTTAATTTCCACAAAGACGGGATAGACAGTTACATGGTAAAATATTAAAAGAGTCTTTGAAAAAGAGAGGATTTTTCTTGTGAAACTAACAGAAGCGAGTAAAACAATGTCTCCAGCATATGACCCATGGGAAGCATATATGGACGTGGAACAGCATGGGGGAATAACATTGTCTAACATTGAATTTACAACAACAACGCTTTGTAATATGCGCTGTGCCCACTGTGCAGTAGGCTATACACTACAAGGGAAGGACCCGGATGCACTACCAATGGAATTGATTGAACAGCGACTAGATGAAATTCCTCACCTTCGTACACTAAGTATTACTGGTGGAGAGCCGATGATGTCGAAAAAATCTGTTCGTGATTATGTAGTTCCATTGCTTAAATATGCTCATTATCGTGGTGTGAAAACACAAATTAATTCGAATCTGACCTTGCCTTTTAGTCGCTATGAAGAAATCATTCCTTATTTAGATGTCTTACATATTTCACATAACTGGGGTACTGCTGAAGAATTTGCGGAGACTGGATTTGCAAGAATGGAGAGAAAGCCATCAGAGGAAAATCGTAAGAAATATTTCGAACGAATGGTTGAAAATGCTCAGAAATTATCACAAGCAGGTGTCATGGTATCTGCAGAAACGATGCTAAATGGTCGGACATATCCTTACTTAGAAAAAATTCATGACCATGTGCTTGAAATGGGTTGTGCACGACATGAGATACACCCGATGTATCCCGTAGACTTTGCAAGTAATTTAGAAACGTTATCCTTAGAAGAAATGCGGAAGGGTATCGAACGGTTATTAGACCACCGTGATCCTGATACATGGATGTTATTTGGTACCTTGCCTTTTTATCCATGTAGCACGTCCCAAGCGGATTTGAATTTACAGAAGCGTTTATTTAAGGAAAAGAATGTATCGGTGCGAAATGATCCTGATGGTCGTTCTCGTTTGAATGTAAATATTTTTTCGGGTGATGTGATTGTGACTGATTTTGGAGATGAGCCAAAACTAGGGAATATACAAACCACTTCGTTACTTGAAGCTTACGATCGTTGGATGGCTTCAGACACAGCAAAATCGTTAAATTGTCATTGTCCTGCTGTTAAATGTCTTGGTCCAAATATTCTTGTGAAAAATACATATTATCAAGATGTAGACTTTCAACAAAGAAAAGCCACTATTAAACTGTAATTAACATATGAGGGGGACTAGAGGATGGAAGTGTGGGATCTGTATGATAGGAATAGAAATAAGTTGGATGAAAAGCATATACGGGGAGTGCCGATGCCAAAGGATCGTTATCATCTAGTTGTTCATGTATGGATTCAAAATGATAGTGGGGGGCTTTTATTATCAAAGCGACACCCTAACAAGCCATATGGGGGTTATTGGGAGTGCACAGGTGGTTCTGTGATTGCAGGGGAAAACAGCTTACAGGGGGCATATCGAGAGGTAGCTGAGGAACTAGGCTTACAATTAGACGATAAAGCAGCAAAATTACTTCGTAGAGAAGTTAGACAGGTAGATCATTTGGACAATTGGCTGTTTCATAGCAATGTATCTATTGAACAGTTAACTTTTCAACCGGAAGAAGTAATAGATGCTAAATGGGTAGATGAAGAAACATATCGGCGAATGGTTAGGCAGAAAGCAATCGTTCCAACGCTCCATCACTTCTTTGATGAATTAATGGTGAAGTAAAAGCTTAGTATTTCCTAGGAGCTTAAGGGAGTCAAGAAAGTGTTGACAACTAGTTTTATGTATCGTTATAAGGTTAAGTGTGGGATGACTGCCAGTAAATGTCCGATTGGTTCAATGGCCTTTAGGTCATACCCTTGTGGTACTAACCATCCGTGGGATAAACACAACCCCTACGGATGGAAGCTTCCCTTTATCTTTAGTTAGTATAAAAGAATATAGATTGTTTTACATGTGTACGCTTCTATAAATCGGAGCGTTTTTTTCTTAGTCTAGGAAATTATAAAATTTGTGCCTATGGATAAATAGGAGCGCTTGCGTTTTTGTTCTAAGTTAAGAAAGTATAAAATTAGTGCAATGACTGCGTTAAGCCAAGTAGTTATTTTGAAATGTTAGATGTATATTGGCAATGCTCCGACTAATTACTTCGCTTTCCGTGGGCACGGCCTCAAC
>NZ_JAWDHA010000107.1:0-5660 GCF_034190895.1 Virgibacillus sp. M23
CTAATTACGTAGACTCCTGCGGGAATTGCGCGAGCCGAAAATCCACTTTGCAACGTGTTCTTCTTTGCAAAGTTAGTTAAGGCCGTGCCCGCGGAAAGCGAAGTAATTAGTCGGAGCATTGCCAATAGACATCAAACATTTCAAAATAACTACTTGGCTTAACGCAGTCATTGCACTGATTTTATACTTTCTTAACTTTCAAAAAAAACCATCCGAGCGAAATAAACGCCTGGATGGTCAACCATTTACCTAAAATCTCTCGAATCTTCCATATAATCACTTAAAAGTCTGTAGCCAACCAATGATGCTATGACCAAAAATAATCCGCATAATGTTTTATTTTTCATTTCCCAAATACCTCCTCATTTGATGTAGCTATTTTTTAATAAAATGAGTGTCTTAGAATGGACGGAATTTACCTTTTTTAAGAACTAATTTTGTTCCCCCCATAAGGAATAAAGAACGGTTATCTACCACTTTTTTCATTGCTGCTGCTGCTTTCCCCTGAAGTTTGTAATCATTAAATATATTTCCGATTCCATCAGAAATACCTAGAGAAGCTACCGTACCTTTGTCATGAAAAACAAAGTCAGTTAAAGGTTGGTTTGTAAGAAGTGCAGCTAGATTAGCAGCAACAACATCCGCTTCTTGCATTGCTAATTGTCCAGTAGGAGGATACGGGCGATCTGCTTCTTTATTCCAAACCCATGAACAGTCACCAATAACAAAAATATTCTCTTCACCTTTCATACGTAAGTCGGCGTCAACGTTAACTTTTCCTTTTGTTAATTCAAAGCCTGAATTCCCTAACACAGAGCTACCTTTCACTCCACCTGTCCACACAACAGTACCTGCTTTGATTAGCTCTTTATCGTCTCCAACAATAAACCCTTCCTGTGTACATTCAGAAATGGCAGCACCAATTTTAATCTCGACACCACGATCTTCAAGGGATTTTTTGGCATATGCAACTAACTCTTTATCAAACATTGGCAAGATAGAAGGAGCTGCTTCTACATTTATAATTTTAACTCTGTTACGATCTATGTCATATTTTTTACATAGCTCAGGCACCCTATCAGCTAATTCGCCCACAAACTCAATGCCTGTGAATCCTGCACCACCAACAAGGATATGCAAGCTCTCATCCTCAACGTTCTCTTCGTTGTTATATTTAGCAAATTGATATTCTATGTGTTCACTAATAAGACGACTGGAATCAATATCTTCAATAGCAAAAGCATGCTCTGCCATCCCTTTAATTCCAAAATCATTTGATTCAAAACCAAGCCCAACAACTAAGTAGTCATATTCAATTTCACTATTCTCCAACACAACGCGTTGCTCGTCTTTGTTGATTTTCACAACAGAATCATAAACTAGTCTTACTTTATTTGGGTTAATGACATCACTAATCATCACACGAGCTTGATTTGGATTAATTGTTCCAGCAGCTACCTCATGTAACCAAGTAGATTCATAATGATAATTATGTTTGTTAACTAGTACAATCTCTGCTTGTTCCGGTGATAGCTTTTGTAAGAGACGCTTTGTTGTTGTCAATCCAGCATAGCCTGCGCCCAGAACTACTATTTTTGGTTTGTTTAAACTCATAAAACTTCCACCTTCCTATATTTTACTAACAAAATTCACAGGAAAAGCGCTCTTTCATATTAACTCAAAAATGTTATTATTACTATTTAGAATCGCTTATACCTATTTTAACAATATAATAATCATATCAAAATTTTTATATTTAGGCTAATAATCAGTAGAAGTACAACTAGAATATATACTTATCGTGTTTTTCTACGTTATCACATGGTAAACGTTTGAATCTTTCTTCCAATCAGCCTAATCATTTTACAATTATTCTCAATTTTCGAGCAAACTAAATATTTTTAGTCACAAAAAGTAAAACGCTTACAGGTAAATGTGATATAATTTAATATAAAGTATACTATTAGATAATTGGAACTGAGGTGGGATCTTCATGGGTCAAACAAAGATACGCGTCGTAAACAGTTCGGGAGAGGAAGTAGCGCATAACGGAATTGAAATTGGTGACATTATCGTAAAGGGGCAAGGAACTTTGCAACATGCCGAAAATCGAAACATGATGAAAAATGGCTGGATTTTCACAGGTGATAAAGGATTTATAGATGAGCAAGGTCATATTCATGTGAAAGAACCGTTTAAAGACATTCCAAATCAGCAGGGCACCATTTCTACTGCTAACTTGGAGCAAATCTTAATGAAACACCCACACATTGCCGAGACCGCTATCATCCCATTACCGCATAAAGAACTAGGAGAAATTGCTCACGCCTTTATTGTGCTTGACAACAAATCAGATAGTACGAAGCAAGATATCATTAACTTTTGCAAAGATAGCACCAATGGAACTTCATATCCGCAATCGATTACCTTTGTAGATGAATTACCCAAAACCCCAAGTGGTAAAATTTTAAAAGTAGAGTTACAGAAGTGGTTATAAGCAAATGCTCTGTCTTTTGTTTTTTGACATGATAAAAAAAGAATTGACAGAAACACTTTAAATTGGGATAATATCTAAGATAAGTTCATACGGTTACCTTTAATTCAGTCCCGTGAGGCTGCCAAGGTGTAACAGATGGAATTCTGTTCAATAAAATCAGGAGGAACTTCGTGTTCTACCTCATTTTATAGAAGCACCCTGCCACACACGGCTCGGTGCTTTTTTCTTTTTTTAATCACCCACGGTAACTGTTGGGCCAATTCTTAAAGGGGGAAGAAACATGGCACAATATAAAGAGATTCAAGTAGACGAACGTTTACCCATTTTAAAAAGCTTACCACTTAGTATACAGCACTTATTTGCAATGTTTGGATCTACTGTATTAGTTCCAATTTTATTCGGTGTTAACCCTGCAACCATTTTATTAATGAATGGTATTGGAACGCTAATTTACTTATTTATTACAAAAGGAAAAATACCTGCATATTTAGGATCAAGTTTTGCGTTTATATCACCAGTTTTTGCCGTATTAGAGAATTACGGAGGCGGAACCGGATATAGCTATGTATTAGGTGGATTCCTTGCAGTAGGTGTTGTTTTATCCATCATTGCATTAATTGTTAAATTTATTGGAACAAGTTGGATTGATATAATTTTTCCACCTGCCGCTATGGGAGCAATTGTCGCTGTTATCGGTTTAGAACTTGTACCAACAGCTGCAGAGATGGCGGGATGGATCGCACCCCAAGACGCAGGTGCTTCTTGGACGATGGACACTAGTACAGCTGTAGTCTCACTTTTGACACTTGCAATTACAATAATTTGTTGGGTAACAATGCGCGGCTTCTTAAAAATCATTCCTATTTTGATTGGAATTATTGCAGGCTATATTATTGCATATTTCTTTGGATTGGTTGATTTAACTGCTATTAAAGAGGCAAAATGGTTCTCGATGCCAGAAATTTATCACATGAAATTTGATTGGTCTGCCATACTAGTAATTTTGCCAGCAGCTTTAGTACTTGTACCTGAACATATTGGACATCTATTCGTAACAGGTAATATTGTCAAAAAAGATTTGATGAAAGAACCTGGATTAGACCGCTCGTTAGCTGGTAACGGTATATCTACGATCATCTCTAGCTTTTTTGGATCAACACCGAATACGACATATGGTGAAAACATTGGCGTACTAGCAATAACAAAGGTATATTCCACCTGGATTATTGGAATAGCTTCCGTTATAGCCATTATTCTTTCATTTGTTGGAAAATTGGCTGCATTGATATCATCTATTCCAACCGCAGTTATGGGAGGGATTTCCTTACTTCTATTTGGAATTATCGCAGCTAGTGGTATTCGTATGTTAGTAGAAGTAAATGTGGACTATAACCACTCACAGAATTTGATTCTAACATGTGTCGTCCTTGTCATCGGTATTAGCGGTGCTACAGTTCAAATCGGTTCAGTAGCCCTAACTGGTATGGGGCTTGCTACAATAGTAGCCATATTCCTTGGCCTATTCTTTAAGTTATTAGATGTATTAAAATTATCGAATGAATAGTAAAGATGAGTCCTTTGGAAGAATAGATAAAGTGAAACTTCAATCAGTTATGATTTGTTTATCGCCCACTGATTGTTAGTACCATAAGAGTAGGACCTAAAGGCCTTTGAACCCATTGGAATATAACTGGATGTTTGTATAAAATAAAGGTTTGGAAGATAATATGCTTCCAAACCTTTTTATGAGCCTTTTAATCTTTTGACTAATGGATATACGCTTGAACTTTGGATTACTAATGATAGTAAAATGACAACAAAAATGATGGATATGAATTCACTACTTTTATCAGTAGCTGCTTCGAATCCTAACACTAGTGCCACTGACATTGTTCCTTTAATACCGGTCCAAGCTATTACTGCACATTCCCTTAGAGACATGTACGTTTTCCATGTAGAATGAAATTGGGTCATGGCTGTAATTACCAAAAATCGTACGATTAGCGATCCTAAAAATAGAAGAATAGCAAGCTGCCATTCTGAAAAAACGAGGTACCTTGCTGATTGAATCCCTATAAGTAGAAATATGATAGATAAGATTGTTGGCTCGATAATTCCCCAAAATCCATCCAGTTGATCTCGAAAATGATCCTCTTTTATATTTTTTCCAAATTCATAGGATAGCATCATTCCCGCTGTAACAGTTGAAAGTACACCTGACACGTCCATTAATTCTCCTAAGTAAAAGCTACCATAAGCTACAATGATACTTAACATCACCTGATATTGACGATGGTCGGTATAATGCACTGCCTTGCTCATAAGCCAACCGAATGCAATACCAATCGCAACACCACCTAAGGATACAAGTAAGAATTCACTAACGAAACCACTAAGTGAAAAGGTTGTCCCTTGCGTTAACATACTTAGAAGCACACCAAATACTACAATGCTTGTCCCATCATTAAGCAACGATTCCCCTTCCACAATGTCAGCCGTGTTCCGATCACTAGACGATTTCTTTAATATCGCTATAACCGATACAGGATCTGTTGGTGATAAAATAGCAGCAATCAGTAACGCAGCTATAATGGATATTTGAATAAATAAATTTCCAATTAAATAAACAAAACCACCAAATATAGCTATTGTTAAGAGCAGACCTATCGTTCCTAATCCTCCAATAATATACTTATACTTCTTCCAAGCCATTGTTGGGAATTGATAAGCTGATATAAATAGAAGTGCCGGTAAGAAAACATGAAATATAAGATCTTTTGTTATTGATATGTTCGCGAAATAACTGATTGGTGACAGCGTAATACCTATTAGCACTAATACCGTTGGGACAGGAAAGTACTCTTGCTTCTTGTCTATAGAAAAAACAATGTACCCGATAATTAATAGCAAAAGTATGTGATGGACACTCAAATATACTCCTCCCTCTCTTTATTTACATTGGTAGTAAATCTTATATTTAGAATCCATTTTCCCTATAAGCAAGTAATTTCAAACAATGAACTTATCAATAAGAAGAACTGAGCAAAATTCGCTCAGTCCTTATCACTAAATGCTCAGATTTACGCTTCCTCTAGTAGCTATTATGGAATAATAGCTACTGCTTGCTTGACCACCACTCCGGCTGCCCACTTCCCTTTCCGTG
>NZ_JAWDHA010000108.1:0-5404 GCF_034190895.1 Virgibacillus sp. M23
ATCTGTACAATCAAACATCGATTATATTAACGTCCAATAAAGGTCCTAAAGAATGGGGTGAATTATTAGGAGATCAGGCAATTACAACCGCGATTCTAGATCGTATATTGCATCGAGTGGAAATTATCATTTAAATGAAGACAGTTGGCGAATGAAGCATCGAAAAACCATATTTGGGCAGCAAAGTGTTTCAAATTAATAAGCAGAAATTGTGTCATTTTACTTGACGGTCACACCTTTTGGGCAAACATGGAATTTTTAGAGGTGAGTCAGGAATAGTACAGATGCCGACTAGTGCTGGGAAAACTAAAGCAACTGAATTTATTATTCGTAGTGCTTTTCTCTCAGATAGAACTTCTCTTACTGTAGTTGTAGCTCCTTTTAGAGCTTTATGTAATGAAATTAGTAATAGTCTTAAGGATACTTTCCGTAATGAACCTGTAAATATTGATGAACTTTCAGATGTAATGCAGACTGATTTTGAGATTGATGAATTTTTACAAAGAAAACAAGTTTTAATTGTTACTCCTGAAAAACTTTTATATGTACTCCGTCAATTTCCGGAATTGGCAGAAGGAATAGGATTAATTATTTATGATGAAGGACATCAATTTGATAGTGGTAGCCGAGGAATTACTTATGAACTACTGTTAACATCTGTAAAGTCTATGATTTCGCGACCAATTCAGACTGTCCTTATATCTGCGGTTATAAGAAATGCTGAATCTGTAGGTAACTGGCTTAACGGAGAAGGGAATGAAATAGTTTCAGGGACTAACCTTATTCCTACATACAGGACTGTGGCTTTTGCAAGTTGGCTTGATCAACGTGGAAAACTTGAATTTGTGGAGCCAAGTAATCCTGAAAACGGAGAATTTTTCGTTCCGAGAATAATTGAGCGCTACCAACTTAACCTTAAAAATAGAGAAAGAAGGGAAAGGTTTTTTCCAGAGAGAACTGATGCTCAAACCATTGCTCTATACTTTGGTATTAAGCTAATTTTAAATGGAAGTATAGCAATATTTTGTGGCACAAAGTCATCTGTATCAAGTATGTGCGAAAAAATTGTGGATGCCTATGATAGAGGATTGGCACTATCTAAGCCTATTGAATACTCTAATTTTGAAGAAATCAGACGATTGCATTTTCTATATCAATGCAATTTAGGTGATAGTGCGGCGACTACAAAAAGTGCAGAATTAGGTATTCTTACTCATCATGGTAACACGCCACACGGAATTCGTCTCTCTGTTGAACATGCAATGAAGGAAGGAATGGCGAGTTTTGTCATTTGTACATCTACTTTAGCTCAAGGTGTTAATCTTCCCATTAGATACTTAATTGTAACTAGCCTCTATCAGGGTTCAAACCGAATAAAGGTTAGAGATTTTCATAATTTGATTGGTCGTACGGGTCGATCAGGAATACATACAGAAGGAAGTGTTATTTTTGCTGATCCAAATATCTATGATCAAAGGAGAGGATTTCGTACAAGATGGAAGTGGGGTCAAGTTAAGGAACTATTAGAGCCTGCTAATTCTGAACCGTGTGCAAGTACATTATTACAAGTTTTCGAACCTCTTAAAAGTGATACTCAAGGTTATACAATTGAGATAGACATGTTGGATGTTATCCAAGACTATTTAAATGACCCAAAAGCAATTGATGAAATCTTAGAGAATTTTGCCATAAAACACAATGAGAAAGGTTTTACGAAAAAAGGCTTAATTGAGCAGATGTCATACAAAATGAACATTATATCATCCGTTGAAAGCTACTTAATGACTCATGAGGATGACTTTGGTTTTGGCGATGAAGAGGTTGCGGAACTTGCTAAAGGAACCCTTGCATATTTCTTAGCAAGTGATGAAGAACAAACTAATATTGTTGAACTTTTCAAGCTTCTTACACAGCACATTGTTAAGAATGTTCCGGACATCTCAAAAAGGAAAATTTTTGGCAAAACTTTATATGGTGTTCAAACTTCTATTAATATTGAGAAATGGTTATCTGAAAACATTAAGACTATCACTACAAGTAACAATTCATCTGACTTACTTATAGCTTTATGGTCTATTTTATCAAAAAATATACATAATAATATTTTTAAAAAGTGCGATAAACCAGATGTAATAAAAGAAATTGCAATAGGCTGGATTGAAGGAAAACCATTTTATGAACTATATGACTTGGCTGAAAATTCGGATATGCGTCTTGTTAGTGGAACGCAGCGACGGCATGTCAAAATAGATCATATAGTTGAGGTCTGTGAGAATGCTTTTGCATATGATGGTACCCTTATTATAGGGGCTATAATTGAGCTGCTTGATCTAACTAGTATTGAAGAGACTGAAGATGTTATAAATGAATTAAAGTTACTACAAAAGAAAATGAAATATGGATTATCATCGTTGAAAGAAATAATGCTTTATGAGTCTGGTTTTTCTGATAGGGTTGTATCAAAAGATTTAAGCTCGCTGTTCAATAAGGATATTCAGCGAAAGCAAAAAATACGTCGAGATATAAAGCAAAAAAAGGAAAATGTTCGTGAGTTATTAAAAAAGTATCCTTCCTATTTTACTACTGTATTTGAAAACATTATTAAATAAATGTAGAAATATTATTTTAAACAGGATTTTAGCTCTATCTCTAAAAAGGATTACATTTTTATTGGATGATCTTTAAGATTAATTACATTTACATCTAACGTTATTCTAGTTAATGGGTTTATCCAGGATTTTTGTTGCCATCTTCACAAAGAGCACCCTTATGGAAGGTAGCAATTATTACTCCTGGATAAATACTGACTTATTAGGTTAAAATATTAATTGATTATCTTTTGATTTAAAACTTAGGCTTTCGTCGTTTACAAAAAGTGTTAAATTTAATATACTTAAAATAGTTAATGAAATGGAGGGATATTATGCCTAATATATGGGATAAAGTCCAATTAAACCCTTCTGAACGACCTAAATACACACGCTTTGAATTGGCTAAATTGGTTCAAGAGAGAAGAAATGAGCTTGGCCTTTCGCTAAAAGAAATATCAAATAAATACGGTGTTGAAGAATCATTTTGGAGAAGTATCGAAAATGCTTCAAGAGCATTTAATGTAAAAATTTATAAACTAATTGGTGAATTTTTGAATATGAGCAAAGATGAAATGCTAGCTATAGAAGTGGATGACATGTCTTCTCTAAGTTTTCGAACTAGTGATGAGAACCATCCAGAAATACAAGAGGCTATTGAATTCGCTAATATTGTTTTTGATGAAATGGTAATGCAGGAAAAATTTGCAACAAAGTAATCTGAGGTGGTTTTTTGTCACGTAAAAATAAATTATCTCCTAAGAAAAAAAAGGAGTTATATCAAACAGTTGTCCCAATTGCTGAAGAGTTTAGAAATCGTTTCCTCAATAAAGATGGACCTATTGAGGACACTTTCGACACATTAGAGCAGTTGGGATATTTTATTGTTAGGTTCCCAGCCCACAATAATTTGTCCGGCTTCTATATTAAAAAAGGTGAATACAACTGTATTTTTGTAAATAGTTCTCATTCCTTAGGAAGACAATACTATTCTGCATGGCATGAGGTTTACCATGCTTATACAGGTGATATAGGAGGAATCAGTCTTTTTGATGAAATTCAACATAGTGAGATGGAACAAAGAGCTGAATATTTTGCAAGCTGCATCCTTATGCCAGAAGACTTAATTCGAAAGTATATTCGTCAAAAAGGCTTGTCCCATTTAAAGTATGTCTCGTATAATGATTTGATTATTATGCAAAATTATTTTCGTGTTAGTTTTAGTGCTCTTATTACTAGATTAATAAAGTTATATCCCTCCTATCAAAAAGAATTATCAAACAGATACAATCTAGGTTTAATTAAAAATGCTCAAAAGCTACTTAATAAAATCCATGCTGTTGGTGGTGACGAGGCTTTAGTCCTTCCAACAAACAAATTTTCTGTATCCCAACGATTTTATGAACTCCTATATAGTAATTTAGAAAATGACCGAATAACAGCAGATAAGGCACAGTCTATATTAGAATTATTAGAAAGTATGAGACAAAAATATGAATCCTGATTTTTCTAAATATCCTATTTGTGATACAGATATGTGGGTGTATCTATATTTGAGTGATTTTTTGGAGCGAATATTGCAACGACACGAAAAACTAGTATTTGCTGACGTAGTTGAACAAGAAATATTAGCATGGGAGCAAAACAATGATAAATATAAAGACATTGCGGTTTATTTTAGGCAATGTAAAGAATCCGGTGTTGTTCTAGTTATTCAGCATGAAATACATATAGATAAAGAAGATCGCGACTTTTTAGAGCAGACACTAAGAGATTTACATTTTACAAATGGTTTAAAAAATAATCCGAAAGAACGTAATAAAGGAGAATTTGTATCTGCTTTGTATGCTGATCATTTTGAGATGCCCTTTATGAAGTCTAACGACAACACATTTCAGGTTGGAGGAAAAGGTAAATTAGCATTTCCAGAACTTGCTGTAAAAAATTGGTATGACATTGTTGAAGAGTTTGCTTATAATCAAGATGAAAAGATACGAATAAGAAAATTGGTTCATAAAGAGCAAAAGCAAATGGCTTATTATTATGAAAATCAAAGGGAAGAGAAGAAGAAGCAAGACATGCTGAGAATACTTGCTGAAAAGGTTAATAAGGGTCGCTTGTAAAATAATTAGTTCACTTAGCTCATGATATTAACTATGAAAAGAAACATAAAGATTGTATAAACTATGATTTTGCGATGTATAATACAGTTGTGAGTGGATTCGTCATATCTTTGATGAGTTTCCTGATGTATTCAAGAGCGAAAGAGTCCTGGATTTGGTTGTTATTATTTCAGGGCTCTTTCGTTTTTTTAATGAACTTTTCTATATTATCAATATTACTCCAAAGAAAATGTTAGTTGTGTGCTGTTTATATGATATTCTGTGATTCATAATCCAAAATATAAATTTCTAACTTTTTTTGTCAAACCATAATTGGGTACCTCAATTCCAATTTCCAACTTTATTTTTTCATACATAATTCTAAATTACTACTCAAATCAATAATAACGGTAATTTTGGTTTCCAACTTTATTTGTCTTTAACAATAAGGTTTCCCTGTAATTGTTTTTTACAATTTGTGACTTAGCTTTACAACGAAGGGCAAGAAGATAGCGTATATATATGTTTCTGTGATATCAATTAGGATCGAGAACGTACCAAAGGTACGCTTTCTCGGTTCTTTTTTTTAAGTTAAGAAAGTATAAAATCAGTGCAATGACTGCGTTAAGCGAAGTAGTTATTTTGAAATGTTTGATGTATATTGGCAATGCTCCGACTAATTACTTCGCTTTCCGCGGGCACGGCCTCAACTAA
>NZ_JAWDHA010000109.1:0-4989 GCF_034190895.1 Virgibacillus sp. M23
TCACTTTACCCATTGTAAAAAAAGTCAACCTATTACTTATGACAAGAATTGTTGCACCTTCTCATAGCGGAGACTAATTACGTAGACTCCTGCGGGATTAGCGCGAGCCGAAAATCCACTTTGCAACTCCTTCTTTGCAAAGTTAGTTGAGGCCGTGCCCGCGGAAAGCGAAGTAATTAGTCGGAGCATTGCCAATATACATCAAACATTTCAAAATAACTACTTGGCTTAACACAGTCATTGCACTGATTTTATACTTTCTTAACTTAGACAAAAGCGGAAGCGCCCGAATAAAAACGTAGCGACTGGAGCGAGTCAACAGAAATAAAGGAATCACGGTGTGCTTGCTAGTCGATGATGCTTTAGCTTAGAGCGATTCGTGAGGTCGCCTCTGTTTTCTGGGCGCTGGATCTGGACGCGGCTCAACATGCCCATTTTTATTCAGATGGGCTAATTTTATAGTTTCCTAGACAACAAAAAATAGGCTGCCGAAATATTACGACAACCCATCTCTTGAATCATGTAATTTTTTTATCCCGCATATAACTTGCAGTAAGACCACACTCCAAGCAATCAAGTGAAACTAATATGGTGAGTGGGGATAAACTGCCAGTAAATGTCCGATTGTTTCTAGGGCCTTTAGGTCATACCCTTGTGGTACTTCGAATCCGTGGGGGGATAAACAAAATCCCCCACGATTGAAGTTTCACTTTATTGTTCACTTGCTTGCTGCATCAGCTCTGTTTGCCCTTGGGACCGATTCATCATAAATTGAACAGCAATCATAATGATAAATGCAATAAGCCCATAAATATCTGTATTGCCTTCTGGATAAATGAGCATTAAACCTACTACCACGGAAATAATTCGGACGAGCCAATTTAGCTTAAGGTACCAAAACCCAATTAAACCAGCACCAATTGCAATCATGCCCGTAATAGCCGTAAAGAGAATCCAAATAATACTTAGTACGGTCGTATCAATCATTAACAGCTGTGGTTGTAGAACGAACATATATGGAATGATAAATGCTGCTACTGCCAATTTCGCAGCATTCACCCCTGTCCGTATTGGTTCACCACCAGATATTCCCGTCGCTGCAAATGCGGCAAGTGCTACTGGAGGTGTAATATCAGCAACAATTCCAAAATAAAACACAAACATATGACCTGCAAGTACTGGTATGGCAACTTCAAGTTGATCATTCAATGCTAATATAGCTGGTAAAGCAATCGTTGATGTAATGATATAGTTAGCTGTAGTTGGTGATCCCATCCCCAATATAATGGAAGCAACCATTGTGAAAAACAGTGTAAGCAGTAACTGCATATCAGCAGAGCTTGCAAGAGAGCCTGCCATACTTACAAGACTATTTCCCAATTTCAGCCCAAGACCTGTTTTTGTTACGACACCGACTATAATACCAGCGCAAGCAGTTGCAGCTGCCACACCTAGTGCCGTTCTTGCTCCAGAGGTTAACGCCGTTATAAATTTTGATAGATTAATCCGTGTATCTTTTCTAAACATACTAACCAAGATCGTAATACCTATTCCTAGTAACGCTGTTCGTTCAATACTAAACCCTTTAAATAGTAACCAGACAATAGCTATAATCGGAAGCAATAAATGAATCTTTTTGAAAACTTCCTTTTTAGGCGGGATCTGGTCCTTTGGCAAGCCGTGTAAGCCGGTACGCTTTGCCTCTAGATGCGTCATTATCCAAATACCAGAAAAGTATAAAATGGCTGGTATCGTAGCCGCCTTCGCAATTTCCCAATAACCCACTCCAGCAAACTCTATCATTAAAAACGCTGCAGCTCCCATAATTGGTGGCATAATTTGACCACCAGTAGAGGAAGCCGCCTCAACGGCACCAGCGAAATTTGGTTTATAACCGAGCTTTTTCATCATCGGTATGGTATAAGACCCAGTTGTAACAGTATTAGCAACAGAGCTTCCTGAAATAGTACCATTCAAGGCACTTGAAAAGATGGCAACCTTTGCTGGTCCACCTGTTCGACGACCCGCAAGTGAAATTGCCAAATCATTAAAGTAATTTCCTACCCCAGTTTGTACTAAAAATGCACCAAATAATAGGAATAAAAAGATATAAGTTGACGATACCTGTAAAGGCGTACCTAAAATACCTTGCGTTGTAAAAAACATTGAATCAATTAACTGTTGTAGACTCAGCCCTCTATGTGCAAGCATGCCTGGCATATACGGGCCGAATAATGCGTATACCAAAAAGATAATTGCAATAATGGTTATTGGAAGCCCTACTGCTCGTCGAGTAGCTTCCAGAACAAGTAATATCGCTGCTCCACCAATAAACATCTGCACCTGTGTAATACTTCCAATTTGCTGTACTAACGTCTCATAGAAAACTGGCCAGTAGCCACAAACGATAATGGACAATAATACAAGCAAATAATCATACCAAGCAACCTTCTTCTTGTTCCCCTTTTTTCTTGCTGGAAACAATAGAAAAATTAGGGATAGTGCAAAACCTAAATGGACCGTACGCTGAATGTAAGCAGTGTATTGGCCAAAGGCTCCTGTATAAAGCTGAAATAAAGAAAATGCTAATAATCCGATAAAAACGATAGCAGCCGCTGTACCAGCAAGCTTTCTCGTATTCGATTCAGAATCATATTTCTGTAACAATTCCTCTTGCTGTTTTTCGGTTAATTGATCTTTTGAGTCACTCAACGATCCTCACTCCTTTCAAGTATTCCCATAGTGTTAAATTTTCTATTTTTAAAGTAAACCAAGAGCCTGGCTTAAAGTATTTATTTAGGTAGATTTGATGCTCTGCGTTCTCGCCCCAAACAAGTCGATTTTCAGAAACGGTTTTGCCGTTTCTTAATTTAATGTTAGGAAAAATATTATCCAGCCTTTTAATATGGTATTTTCCATCCTCATACGTGAATTCTTCACCTTCTTGAGCATTAGATGGCATACCAATTCCAAATTCTTCATATACAATTTCATTTTGCTTCATATTCTGATTATCTAGTACAACATATTTTTCCACAACATCCGTTAAATGAATAGAATGTTTGAAAATTAATTGGAAGGGGGCGCCATCTTCTATAGGAAGGAACGCATCAATTTGCTTTGTATTTTCTTCATAAAATACTAGGGCTGTTCGGAAAGGAACACATAAAGCAAGTAGAGTAATTAATAGTAGAAGAACCAGAATAGCTATCATTCTCTTTTTCTTAGAAAACTTCATGAATATTCACCTAGAAACCGTTGAGATTTGTATAAGAAGATGTAAACGCTTCTAAACATGGGTTGACCGGCAGCAAATTCCTACATTCATGCAGGATTACAGCCGGCCACCAAGTTATTTATTGTAAAACTTATTTTGAAGCAGAAATACCTTCTTCTTCAAAATATTTCTTTGCACCTGGATGCAGATCAATTCCAATACCATCTAACGCAGATTCCTTCGTAATAAATTCACCTTTTGCATGAGAAATTTTATCCGTGTTTTCGTATATTGCTTTCGTAATATCGTATACTACCTCTTCAGATAAACTATCTCTTACAGCAAGCATTGCCAATACTGCTACTGTTGTTACATCTTCTTCAATATTATACGTACCTGCTTTAACTGTATCTTCAGCATAATATGGATACTCTTCAACTAATGCCTGAACCTTATCTTTAGCAATTGGAACAATTCCTACATCAACCGTTGCTGATAATCCTTCAACAGCTCCTGTTGGCGTACCCGCTGTGATAAACGCGGCATCAATATTACCGTCTTGGATACCACCAGTAGACTCTCCAAAATCAAGGTTTTGCGCATCAATATCATCCATTGTCATACCATGTACTTCTAGGATTTGTTCTGCATTTACATACGTACCAGACCCTGGTGCACCAACGGAAACCGTTTTCCCAGCTAGATCTTCTACAGATGCAATTCCGGAATCTTTTGTTGTTACGATTTGAATAGTCTCTGGATATAGCGAACCAATCGCCTGAACATTATCTACAGCTTTACCTTCAAAAGAATTGATTCCTTCAATAGCATTTGCTACAACATCTGTCTGAACGAATGCTAGATCTGCTTCTTCGTTACTTAATGCCATTACATTATCAGCAGAAGCATTGGAAGATGGTGCATCTGTTTGTATACCTGTTTCATCATCAATAATCTTTGCCATTTCTCCACCAAGCGGGTAATAGGTACCGCTTGTTCCACCTGTAAGCATGCTTAGAAACTTAGGTTTGTCTCCACCATCTGATCCACCATCACCATTTTTGCCTTCTTCATTACCACCACATGCCGCTAGAAATAGAGCTAATACTAGTAGCATAGCAATAGAAACCATAAGGTTTTTATTTTTCATACAAACTCCCCCTTATACATCGTTAACATGTGAATATATTTTACATTTATTTTCATGATATTGTCAAACTATTCCTAACAGAACCAATTTCAATTACTTTTCCACATGTAAGCGAGTTCAATTGTGGCGTAGGATTTCACTATTCATGCAGGTATTATTTTCCACATGACGAACGTTTTTATCCCGCATATAACTGGCAGTATATAGAGGATAAAAATCCTTGCTAACACACGCTGGCAGCAAGGATTTTCCTGTCATTACACTCCTAATTCCTTTTTGTATCGCTCCAATTCTTTTGTCGTACAGCGCACCCAATGGTCAGGTTTTATTTCCCTAAATTCAGGATCTTCGCTAACATCATGGATTGTTGGGTCATAATTCGTTCGTTGACGAGACCGTTCATAATTCGGATCTGGCAGTGGAATAGCGGATAACAATGATTTCGTATACGGATGAATCGGATTATTATAGAGCTCTTCACTGTCTGCTAGCTCTACCATATTCCCAAAATACATAACGCCAATTCGATCACTAATATATTTTACCATCGATAAATCATGGGCAATAAACAGATACGTTAGCCCTTGATCACGCTGTAGCTTTTTCAATAGATTGACAACCT
>NZ_JAWDHA010000110.1:0-4599 GCF_034190895.1 Virgibacillus sp. M23
GATAGGTTCGAGGTGGAAGCGTGGTGACACGTGGAGCTGACGGATACTAATCGATCGAGGACTTAACTAACTTCTTTTGGTTGTCGTTGAATGATCTCTTATTTAGTTTTTAGGGTACAAATGAATACATATTTTTTCAAAATAGTACTTGATTTTTCCTGAAAAACAATTATAATATTGGTTGTCACTGTTTTTTGACAACACTTGGCAGACATCATGTCTGGTAGCAATAGCGGAGAGGTCACACCTGTTCCCATGCCGAACACAGAAGTTAAGCTCTCCAGCGCCGATGGTAGTTGGGGCTTTGCCCCTGCAAGAGTAGGACGCCGCCAGGCAAGATACATTCTAATTGGAATTATTCCACAGTAGCTCAGTGGTAGAGCTATCGGCTGTTAACCGATCGGTCGTAGGTTCGAATCCTACCTGTGGAGCCAATGGAGAGCTGTCCGAGTGGCCGAAGGAGCACGATTGGAAATCGTGTAGGCCGTTACCGCGGCCTCGAGGGTTCGAATCCCTCGCTCTCCGCCACTATTCTAATAATACTGGCCCGTTGGTCAAGTGGTTAAGACACCGCCCTTTCACGGCGGTAACACGGGTTCGAATCCCGTACGGGTCACCAACATGGAGGATTAGCTCAGCTGGGAGAGCACTTGCCTTACAAGCAAGGGGTCGCAGGTTCGAGCCCTGCATCCTCCACCATCCATAATGATTTGAAAAACAGAACAAATTTATTACTTCCTTACATCGCGGGGTGGAGCAGTCTGGTAGCTCGTTGGGCTCATAACCCAAAGGTCGCAGGTTCAAATCCTGCCCCCGCAACCAAAATAATTTATTATTGAATAACTCCATTAGTTGGTCCGGTAGTTCAGTTGGTTAGAATGCCTGCCTGTCACGCAGGAGGTCGCGGGTTCGAGTCCCGTCCGGACCGCCACTTTCAAAAGTCTTATAGACTTTAATAGTTTAAAACTGAATGGCTCGGTAGCTCAGTCGGTAGAGCAAGGGACTGAAAATCCCTGTGTCGGCGGTTCGATTCCGTCCCGAGCCACCATTTGTATTTTCTTCTTCTTGGAGGGGTAGCGAAGTGGCTAAACGCGGCGGACTGTAAATCCGCTCCCTCAGGGTTCGGCAGTTCGAATCTGCCCCCCTCCACCATTTTCTAATAGTATAATTAGGGGTATAGTTTAATGGTAAAACGAAGGTCTCCAAAACCTTTGATGTGGGTTCGATTCCTACTACCCCTGCCAATTTTTCTATATGGCGGCCGTGGCGAAGTGGTTAACGCACCGGATTGTGGCTCCGGCACGCGTGGGTTCAATCCCCACCGGTCGCCCCATTTTTAATTTAAATAATTGGGCCATAGCCAAGCGGTAAGGCATCGGGTTTTGATCCCGTGTACCCCAGGTTCGAATCCTGGTGGCCCAGCCATTTGCGGAAGTAGTTCAGTGGTAGAACATCACCTTGCCAAGGTGGGGGTCGCGGGTTCGAATCCCGTCTTCCGCTCCAAGTATATATGGCGGTATAGCCAAGTGGTAAGGCAGAGGTCTGCAAAACCTTTATCACCGGTTCAAATCCGGTTACCGCCTCCAACGATTATGCCGGTGTGGCGGAATTGGCAGACGCGCACGACTCAAAATCGTGTTCCTTACGGAGTGTCGGTTCGACCCCGACCACCGGTATCGATAAAAACGGGAAAAGCCTTTAAGTCAAGGGTTCTCACATTTAGTGAGAGCTCTTTTTTGTACCCATATCGCACAATTTAGGTAGAAAAATCGTGTACACGTTGAAGAATGACCAGAAGAAAAAATGGGAAAACGTAAGAGTAAAATTACAAGTATTTTTAGGGGTTATATAGGCAATCCGTTTGATAAAAAGTGCTTAAGCATGGTATAAGTGTAAAGGGAGTAAGGACAATTGTTTTTGATTTTGGGATGTTTTTTGGTCATATCCCATCATGAGAGGATTGAAATTTGATTATGTTTGATAATTTTTGGCGTGATTTACCACGACCGTTTTTTATATTGGCACCAATGGAAGATGTGACGGATGTCGTTTTTCGCCATGTAGTTAGCGAAGCAGCTAGACCTGATGTGTTTTTTACAGAGTTTACAAACTCAGAAAGTTATTGTCATCCAGAAGGGCGCCAAAGCGTACGTGGGCGTTTGACATTTACAGAGGATGAGCAACCAATGGTAGCCCATATATGGGGAGATAAGCCGGAGTACTTTCGGCAAATGAGTATTGGTATGGCGGAACAAGGATTTAAGGGTCTCGATATTAATATGGGTTGTCCTGTAGCTAATGTGGCAGGGAATGGGAAGGGCTCTGGCCTTATCCGTCGTCCAGAAGTAGCAGCAGAGCTAATACAAGCTGCAAAAGCCGGAGGATTGCCTGTAAGTGTAAAGACAAGACTGGGTTACACGTATATCGATGAGTGGTTTGAATGGCTGAAACATATATTGGAACAAGACATTGCTAATCTTTCCATTCATCTGCGTACAAGAAAGGAAATGAGTAAAGTAGATGCTCACTGGGAGCTAATTCCTAAGATTAAGAAGCTTCGTGACGAGGTTGCTCCAGATACATTGTTGACTATCAATGGTGATATTCCTGACCGCCAAACTGGCTTGGAGCTTGTGGAAAAATATGGTGTAGATGGAGTAATGATTGGACGAGGAATTTTTAAAAATCCATTTGCTTTTGAAAAGCAGCCGAAGGAGCACAGCAGTAAGGAATTGCTTGATATCTTAAGATTGCACTTGGATCTTTTCGATAAATATTCAAAAATAGAAGCACGTTCGTTTAAGCCTCTTCGCCGCTTTTTTAAGATATATGTTCGAGGTTTTAGAGGGGCGAGTGAATTAAGAAGTCAAATGATGGAAACAGAGTCAACAGATGAAGTACGTGCATTGCTCGATGACTTTGAAGATTTTGAGTGAAAGAATGTTGACGACAGGAGAAGTATTTATAGTTAACGTGAATATATCAGATCAACGTTTCTCACATCGTGGGAAACGTTTTTTGTAGGTGCGCCAGGCATGCCGACTATCTAGGTGGTGAAAGTCCACTGTGGTGGAGGAGATAGCGGCTATTTGAGTAAATAAATATACGCAAAACTTCTCGTATGTTAGAAAAAGAATTCCATGCATAAATACTGTTGGTACGTAAAGAATGTTTTCAATTTTATTCACAGTGTGTTTTAATTTGGTAGAATAAGATTAATAATATAGGAGGTGTTGAAAAGCTATGGATCTATACTCATCATCCCATACCATCCCCTCAGAATATTGGCATGCAATTTCTAATAATGATAGTAATTTTGATGATCATTTTTACTATGGTGTTAAAACAACTAAAATTTTCTGTCGTCCATCTTGCAAATCCAGATTACCGAATAAAGACAACGTTTATATCTTTAAAAAGGCACAAATAGCATTACAGCTTGGGTTTAGGCCTTGTAAAAGATGTAAGCCGGACAATGTGTTATTACCTAATGAGGAATGGATAGAGCTTATATGTGCATGGATTGACAAAAACTATGATGAATATATCACGCTTCATGTGTTAGCAGATGTGTTTCATTCCAGTCCATTTCACCTTCAACGAACGTTTAACAAAATCAAAAAGGAGAGTCCCTTAAATTATTTGCAACGAATAAGGTTAAATAGAGCAGCAAATCAATTAAAAGAAACAAATCATACCATACAGTTTATCTCTTCATCTGTTGGGTTTTCAAATAGTTCCTACTTTAGCACGGTATTTAAGAAATATTACAACATCACGCCGAATAATTATCGGAAGAAATTTAATTGTAAAATGTAAACTCCAATAAAGAAGCGATATTGAAAGGTTTTTCCAACCTTGTAATACACTGATTTTGCTCCGATCCAATCTTGGAAATAATAAGCATAGAAACGAGATATTGCGAAACAAGTTTTACGCACAATGCCTTTGAATGAATGCTTTGGACTGTCTCCTGGATAATAGATTGCCTGTAAAAACAACATTTGTAGGGAAAGCTTTCACGAAAAAAACAACGAACACCTCATCAGTAATCTGTTTCACCATATCGTTCACGAGTTAAGCAATACCATCCTTGCAAATGCCTTCAAAAAATCTAAGGAAAATAACTTGATATCATGAAAATACCTACGATAGCTTTAAAAGAGAAGTATCCTTTTTCCCTTAGAAAATATAGGTGGTACCTTCATCTAACATGATCGTCGGTACCACTTTTAAAATGGTCTAGGAAAATATATTATTTGCCCATGTGGATAAATGGGCGTGTTGAGCCACGTCTAGCTCCAGCGCCCAGAAACGAGGCGACTTCACGAATCGTCCTAATCTAAGTCATCATCGGCACGCAAACTCACCGTGAATCCTTTATATCTGTTGACTGCTTCAGTCGCTACGTTTCTATTCGCGCGCTTGCGCTTTTGTTCTAAGTTAAGAAAGTATAAAATCGGTGCAATGATTGCGTTAAGCCAAGTAGTTATTTTGAAATGTTTGATGTATATTGGCAATGCTCCGACTAATTACTTCGCTTCCCGCGGGCACGGCCTCAACTAACTTTGCAAAGAAGAACACGTTGCAAAGTGGATT
>NZ_JAWDHA010000111.1:0-4552 GCF_034190895.1 Virgibacillus sp. M23
CGTTGTAGGTGTTAAATGAAACGCTCAAATCCTTTACTTCTAACAATTTACTCATTTAGAAACACCTACCTTCTTATTTATGCATTTTCGGATCAAACGCATCACGTAATCCATCTCCAATTAAGTTAAATGCAATCATAATGACTGAAATCAGTACTGCTGGGTAGACTAATAGATATGGATATTGTCTGATATTGTCGAATCCAGTATTTATTAGCGTACCTAGAGATGCATCCGGCGGAACCATCCCTAATCCAATAAAGCTTAGAAATGCTTCAAAAAAGATGGCACTAGGTATCGTAAACATCGTATTAATGATAATAATCCCACTAATATTTGGAACTAGATGCTTCCGAATAATTTTTCCATTCGTTGTGCCCAACGTTCGTGCAGCAAGCACAAATTCCTGATTTTTCAGCTTCAACACTTCACCACGGACGATCCGGGCCATTCCAATCCAACCCGTTATCGTCAGAGCGATAATAATCGATATAATACCTGGCTGTAATACGAGAATCATTAATAGAATAACAACAAGATTCGGAATTCCGACTAATATTTCTAGTATTCGTTGCATCACATTGTCGACTCTTCCGCCATAATATGCGGAAATACCACCATATGCGACACCAATTACGAGATCAATCGCCGCCGCAACTAATGCGATAATTAAGGAAACTCGTGTACCTAACCATAATCTTGTCCATTGATCCCGACCAAGCGTGTCGGTGCCTAGCCAGAAATATTGATCGGACATATCCTTGGCTTCATAAACATGATAAGTAGCTTTTACTTCTGCAGAATTATTGCTGCCATCCCCTTCAGACAGCACCTTTATATCAATAAATTCTTCTTGGTTATCATAACGGGATATAGCCTTTTGTGTAGCTTGTTCAACATTATCACCTTTGAATTCATCCTTTAATGTCCCATCAAAACCTAACCATGAAATATTTTCTAAAACGGGGGCATGCGGAGGCATTTTGGCTCGTGATAAGTCTTGATCATCTAAACCATGCTCATTCATACCTGGTCCGATGATACTAAATACAACAATCACAGCCAGCAGAATAACACAAAACATTGCCATTTTATTTTTGAAGAAGGTTCGTCTAGCATCTTGCATAAATGTTCGACTAGGGCCTGATATTTTTTCACTATCATTCTCTTTATCTTTTATAGGTACTAGTAATTCTTTTGGGACCTGATTTTTTTGATGATCTTTCTCCATATTAGCTTTCCCCCCCTGTAAGCCTGATTCTAGGGTCAATTAATACATATAGGAGGTCGATGATTAAGATGATTACTACAAATAAAAATGCGAAAAGTATTGTCGTTCCCATAATTACTGGATAATCATTAACCATAACCGATGTAACAAATTGTTCTCCTATTCCTGGCACAGCGAATATTTTTTCAATAACAAGCGTTCCTGTCATTAAACTCACTGCCATTGGGCCAATCACGGTCACAAGTGGAATAAGTGCATTACGCAAGCCGTGTTTAAAGATAATGCCGACTTCGCTGACACCCTTTGCACGTGCCGTTGTAATAAAGTTAGAACCCATTACTTCGATCATTTCCGTACGCGTAAAACGAGCAGCCGTTGCCATCGGGAATATCATCAAGGCGATCGTTGGTAATATGGTATGTTCAAACGTTCCCCATAATGCGACAGGGAACCAGCCTGTTTCCACGGCAAGGAACCATTGGAGTAGTCCAGCAAATACGAAGGATGGAATAGATGTCCCGAGTACTGCTAATATTGTCGAACTATAGTCAAGAAATCCATTGTGCGATATTGCAGCTATTAAACCGAATAAAATTCCTAGAATTGTTCCTACTAATAATGATTGCGCTCCCAACTGTGCAGATGGGCCTATTCGATCCATTAAAATATTCGTTACAGGTGTATTATCAAACGCAAAGGAAATACCTAGATCTCCCTGTACAAGACCTTTCATATAATTTACGTATTGAACGGGAACCGGGTCATTCAAGCCGTATTTTTCTAATACAATGGCTTTTTGTTCTTCACTCAATTTATCCTCTGCATTAAGCGGACTACCAGGCAACATTTTCATCAGAAAGAATGACACGGTAGCAATAATAAACAGTGTAATTGCCATATACATGACGCGACGTAAAATGTAGCGTAACATGCTTGCACCTCCTAAAATTAAGCTAATGTTCAATATTATGAGAATATATCAATATAAGGGGAAAAAGAGAGTATGCATCATGCAGTGCCTACTCTCTCTTTAAAATTTCTATCTTAACTTAAAATGATGTGCGCTTATTCTACACTTGCCCATTTGTACTCATATGTTGGACCAAATGCGTTCATGTATACGCCATGCATCTTAGGAGATACTAATTGTGCTTTAGCACGTTGATAAACAGGTGCTATTGCAGCATCTTCAAATAAAATCTTTTCTGCTTCCAAGAAATTCTCGTAGCGAGCAGTATTATTAGTAGCTAATTCAGTTGTCGTTTCTTCTACTAATTTGTCATATTCTTTATTTGAATATCCCATTTTATTGTTTCCACCGTCTGTCACCCAAAGGCTCATATATGTGTATGGGTCAAGGTAATCTGGTCCCCAACCAGACAGTTGGATGTCATAATCCATTTTTGTGTCTAGGTCTAAACGTTGTTCACCAGGTACTTGCTTTAGGTTGATTTTTAGGCCATCTAGATTTGACTCTAGTTGATTAACAAGATATTCATTCATTGTTTTAGCCGTTTCTGTATCACCAGATAGGAATTCAAGCTCAATGGAATCTTTACCTAATTCTTTTAGACCTTTTTTCCAGTATTCTTTTGCTGCTTCTGGATCATACGTAATATGATCTCCACTTACTTCGCGGAAGTCTTTTTCACCTTCTGGCATTTGAACAAAGTTTTCGGGAATTAAACCATTTGCAACGACAGAACCATTGTTAAGAATAACATCAACTAATGATTGCTTATCGAATGCTCTACTTAGTGCAGCACGAATATTTGTATTAGCTAAAGCTTCATTTCTTGTTTCATTAAATTTTAGATACCATACTGACATTTCTGGAGAAACATTGTAATCTTCGTGTGTAGCATATTGGTCAACCAAATCTGAAGATAAGTCAGCACGATCTACTGTACCTTTTTCATATAGGTCCACTGCTGTTTGTGGGTCTTTAACAACCTCATATGTCAATTTATCTAGTTGTACTGTATCCGCATCCCAGTAACTTTCATTCTTTTCTAGATCCCAAGAACTGCTTGTGCTAGTCCAATTTTTCAATACAAATGGACCGTTTGATAATACTGTCTCAGAACTTGTAGCATATTTATCACCTTGTTCTTCAACGAACTTTTCATTTAATGGTAAGAACGTACCGAACGTTGTGAGTGATTCAAAATATGGAGTTGGGTTTTCAAGCTCAACTACTAATGTATAATCATCTTTAGCAGTAACTCCTAACTCGTCTACAGCAGCATCTCCACTACTAACGGCTTCAGCGTTTTTAATAACACCGCTCATCATGTAAGGACCATACTCTGAACCAGTTTCAGGGTTAACCGCACGTTGCCATGCATAAACAAAGTCATTTGCAGTAACTGGGTCCCCATTTTCCCATTTAGCATCTTCACGTAGTGTAAAAGTCCAAGTTAGACCATCGTCACTTACTTTATGTTCTTTTGCGATACCTTCTGTAGGTTCGCCATTTTTATCTAAGCGATATAGTCCTTCCATAGTAGAACCTAAGAACTGGAAAGAGAACTCATCTGTTGCCATGGAAGAATCCATTGTAGAGATTGTTCCACTTTGTAATAGATTAAGTGTATTATCGCCACTACTTTCACTTGTACCAGAATCTTTACTTTTTGATCCTTCAGTACTATTGTCATCGCCACCGCAGGCTGCTAAAAAAACACTTAGTACGATACCAAGTGCAACCAATAATGACCATTTCTTCATACTAATATCCTCCCTTAGATGTCCCTTTTTTCTGAATATTTTAGTATTTTTCGCTACTAAGAATTCGGTTACAGTTAAAAATTATATAACTTTTAGACAAGTTTGAAAAGGCTTTTTACCTAAAACAGTTTATTTTAATTATTCCTACATTTCTTAATTTATAAAACTTCGTTATTACTAAAATGTCGTTTAATCCTGATTTCATGCATGTTTTCGTCATTTTTCTACAAAGTTTTCATATTCAAAATTTTAGGATATTTGGTTTAAAATACAAGTAATTTTCAGTCAAAAGAATGACGTTTTAAGAACTATTTAAAAATAGGTAACTGAATTAATTTTCATTTTTTAATATCCTTATTGAAATCCGATTCATCTAGAAGTGTTATAAAAATCAAAAAAGCTACTAAAATTAAGAAAAACCTGAGCAAAATTCGCTCAGTCCTTATCACTAAATGCTCAGATTCACGCTTCCTCTAGTAGCTATTATGGAATAATAGCTACTGCTTGACCACCACTCCGGCTGCCCACTTCCCTTTCCGTGGGGTTTGTCCTTCAGCTAACTTTTTTAGCAAAACCCGCTCAAAAAAGTGG
>NZ_JAWDHA010000112.1:0-4464 GCF_034190895.1 Virgibacillus sp. M23
AAAAAGTTAGCTGAAGGACAAACCCCACGGAAAGGGAAGTGGGCAGCCGGAGTGGTGGTCAAGCAGTAGCTATTATTCCATAATAGCTACTAGAGGAAGCGTAAATCTGAGCATGTAGTGATAAGGAATGAGCGAATTTTGCTCAGGTTTTCTAATCCTGCTTCTTGGATGAAAAAGCATCAATAGGACTCATCAGACACCTTACCAGTGGGAAGCGAAGTATATTTCCAGAGCTACTTACACGCACAATTATTTCTAGCTGTGCGTTTTTTCTTTGCAACATACGTTTGTCCTCGTATCATTTTATAGCTGTAAGAATATATGTTTGAACGCTATCGAGTTTTTTTATCGTGAACGAGCTGGAGACGATTTGACGTTGGAGCAAACATATTCTCCGTATTTTCCTTATGATTTATGGTACGTTTACTTTTGTATTTTTTAGCAGTAACCCCGATTTTAGCCTGTTGAACTTCCTTAATACCATTAATGATTAGTTGCATAGCAAAGATGCTTAACATAAAGGCAAGTAGAGGAAAGAGAATAAGCCAATATTGTCCACTTTTAAATGAATGTACAGTATTCCCAATTACTCCAGACCACTCGTTCGTAAGTGATTTAGGAGGCTCATTGAACATTGCCGAGCCCATAATTGTCCCGCCAAAAAATAGATCCAACATACCTAAGTGGATAAAAATAAATAAGACTTGAATAAATTGTTGCCCAAATAGAATCGTTAGTTTAGGAAATAGATGTGGCATCACGTGATGTCGCAATATATGGAATCTGCTTCCACCAAGAACACTCGCACTCGTAATAAATTCTTGCTGGAGTATGTTAGTTATATCTTTCCCTATCAGCACCGTTGTTAATGGAATAACTAGAACGGTCAAAATAATGATTTCGATAAGAATGCGTTCAGAAATCGTGTAGGATGGCTCCATTTCCCACCCTAATTGAAGAATGGGTTTCAACAAAATATAAGCAATTAATGTAAGTGGTAGAAAGTGAATAGAATCTACTATTTTAGATAACCAGCTTTGTTTACGTTTACTTATTGAAAAAGCAAACAAAATTCCACCACATAAACCGATAGCAACTCGAAGAAAAGCAATTAAAAAGCCAAAAACTAGTGTATATTTTGCTCCAATAATTAACTGATCCAGCAAATCAAATCCCTCTTTATCAGAACCCAATAAAAACGGATGACCAGGTGGATGTGGTGGAGTACTTTTTATTGTAGTACCATCTTCCTCGTAAAATATGTTTGCCTGATCAACATGATTATCCGTAATAATGGAATAGCCAATACTACCACCAATGGTTAGAATAAAGAACAGGCACCCTATTGCAAATTTATAGTTTTTTAGTTGCCTCCTTAGTGAAGCTATTGGAATTCGAGGTAGCAGCTTTTTCCAATGGATTATCTTTATATGTTTCATTACACAGCTAATTGGCTGAAAGGAAGGTATTTTTGCTAAGCCATGCGATTCAAATGTCGTTGATTCATCAACCCAAAGGTCAATTAGCTGAAAGGTAATAAAAAAAGGTGTAAATAGCAGGATAAGTGACACAGCTATGGTCATTGGTGAAAAGCTTTCGATAATGTAAAAGGTAAGCCCATTCACATTAAATATTCTCTCAATGATAAACTGACTCGAGAGTGTTGCCCAAATAATTAGCTTGGATTGGTGAAAAGCACTTGGTAGGATGTTTCTAAACACATGACGAATTAGTATAACGGTTTTGGACAGCCCTTTACTTTTTAAAAACCGTACATAGTCCTTTGAAAACTCTTCCTCAATTAAAAATAGTAGAATTTTGAAAAGAAAGATCATCGGTAAGATAGACAAGGTTATAATTGGTCCAGCGTAGGCACGGTCGTCCATGTAGGAGCCTAATGTAAAAAGTGAGACACCAGTCTTGTTATATATATAAATAACTAGCATTTGTAACAGGACAACGAAAACAAGATCAGGGATCGTTTCTAGAAATTCGAGAAACTGCTTAATACCCTGTACAACCTGTTTTGGTAGGGAGTTGACAAAGAAGGCAAGTATAAATGCGATCGCAAAAGCGATACATATAGCACTAAACAAAATACTCATGGAGTATGTAAATGGGACCCATAACGTCTTAAAAATGGGAAATTCGCCTATGGAACCTTCTATTTGATAAGTCCATGACCCTGGTTGAATAAAATTGCCAAGGAACTTCCATAGATCATGGAAATAGAGAATGATATTAGTAATATCCCCTTTAGCAAAAAACTGTGGAAACACACTAATGCAAAGTATTCCTATAATACCGAGAAGATAAAATAACGTTACTTTTATGACTGCTTTCACAATAAAACACATCTCTTCAGAAAATGGTAAGTATTTTAACAATTATGATGATATGTTAAGTATAGGTCGAAAAATTCAGCTTGTAAAGCGTTGAGCTATTCCCTACTAGAAGGGAAAATGAATATAGAATGGCTCACGCTCTGATCATCTCTCTCTTGACTTTATGAACTGCAAACTATATAGTAAAGTTACATATTTGAAGCAAGGATGGAGAATAGTATAATCTAGGTTGTCTTTTTTAGAGAGGAAATGGTTGCTGCAAATTTCTAAAGACAAAGATTAGAACCTGCTCCTGAGTTCGTCACCGGAGAGTGTGTATCACACTGTAAGGTGTACGCGGGTAAGTCCCGTTATCAATGCAGAGTGTGCAATAGTTCCTATTGTAAACAAGGGTGGTACCACCAACCTCGGTCCCTTATTGGATGGAGGATTTTTTGTGTTTTAAAATAGGTATTTGAATATAAATAATTAACTTATATAATGAGGTGTTTGCTTTGGGAAAGAAAAATAAGCAGTTTGTGGAAAAAATCACTGCAATGGAGGACGATTTTGCCCAGTGGTATACTGATGTTGTTAAGCAAGCAGAGCTAGTGGATTATGGTCAAGTACGAGGAACGATGATTATTAAACCATATGGTTATGCTATCTGGGAAAACGTAAAAAATGAGCTAGATAAAAAATTCAAAGAGACAGGTCATACAAATGTTGCTTTCCCATTATTTATTCCGGAAAGCTTACTTCAGAAGGAAAAGGACCATGTTGAAGGCTTTGCACCAGAAGTAGCTTGGGTTACGCATGGCGGAGAAGAAGAATTAGCAGAGCGTTTGGCGGTCCGCCCAACCTCCGAAGTGCTATTCTGTGATTATTACTCAAAAAATATCCATTCCTATCGCGATTTACCCAAACTATATAATCAATGGGGAAATGTGGTGCGTTGGGAAAAGACAACACGACCATTTTTACGTTCGTCGGAATTTCATTGGCAGGAAGGTCATACTGCACATGCGACAGATGAAGATGCTGCTAAAGAAACAAACCAAATGCTAGGCATTTATGCAGATGTAGTAGAGAACTATTTAGCGATCCCTGTACTGCGTGGGAAAAAGACAGACAAAGAAAAATTTGCAGGCGCAAAATATACATTAACGATCGAAAGCATGATGCATGACGGTAAAGCTTTACAATCTGGGACATCACATCATTTCGGCTCTGGTTTCGCTGAAGCCTTTGATATTACCTATCTTGATGAAAATGGGGAAAGCCAATTTGTTCATCAAACTTCATGGGGGCTTTCAACAAGAATTATGGGAGCATTAATTATGGTGCATGGTGATAATCGTGGTTTGGTGATCCCACCACGTATTGCGCCTACGCAAGCAATGATCGTTCCAATTGCTCAACATAAAGAAGGAGTACTAGATAAAGCGTATAATCTTCGAGATCAATTGAAAAATTTGATACGTGTTGAGATTGACGGTAGTGATAAAATGCCTGGCTGGAAATTTAATGAATATGAAATGAAGGGTATTCCGGTACGAATTGAAATGGGGCCTAAGGATATTGAAAAAGAGCAGGTAGTTCTTGTACGTCGTGACACAGGAGAAAAAGAATTTGTTTCATTATCTGAGCTTGAACAGCGATTACCTGCATTATTAGAGGAAATTCAGCTTCATTTATATAATAATGCCAAGAAACATCGAGATGAAAAAACAACAGTAGTGACAAATATGGAAGAGTTCGCAAAAACATTGAACGATAACCCTGGGTTTATCAAAGCAATGTGGTGTGGCGATCAAGCATGTGAAGAGAAAATCAAAGAGGATACACTTGCAACTTCTCGCTGTATTCCTTTTGAACAAGAACAAGTTTCTGATACATGTGTATGTTGTGGAAAAGCAGCAAAAGAATTAGTTTATTGGGCAAAAGCTTATTAATGATAAGCGTTAAAACATAAGTTTTTATCACAAGGGCGCAACTTTGCGCTCTTTTTTGTAAGTTAAGAAAGTATAAAATCAGTGCAATGACTGCGTTAAGCCAAGTAGTTATTTTGAAATGTTTGATGTATATTGGCAATGCTCCGACTAATTACTTCGCTTTCCGCGGGCACGGCCTCAACTAA
>NZ_JAWDHA010000113.1:0-3571 GCF_034190895.1 Virgibacillus sp. M23
TTAGTTGAGGCCGTGCCCGCGGAAAGCGAAGTAATTAGTCGGAGCATTGCCAATATACATCAAACATTTCAAAATAACTACTTGGCTTAACGCAGTCATTGCACTGATTTTATACTTTCTTAACTTTGAACAAAAACGCAAGCGCCCGGTTAGAAACGTAGTGACTGGATTCTAGTCAACGTAGATAAAGGAATCACGGAAAGCTTGTGAGCAGATGATGACTTAGATTAGAGCGATTCGTGAAGTCGCCTCGTTACTGGCCGCATGCGGCTGGACGCGGCTCAACACGCCCATATATCCATAGGCTCAAATTTTATTTCCTAGCCCCCAAAAAAAAGACGACTTATATTAAAGCCGATTTGAGTATTTAACAATTTAACTTAACACTGCACGATCATTATCTAATTGTGTTCCACGAATACGTCTGAACTCCTGTAGTAAATCTTCAATCGTTAATCTTTGTTTTTCTTCTCCACTTACATCATAAATAATTTGACCTTTATCCATCATAATTAATCGATTGCCTAAATCCAATGCTTGCTGCATATTATGTGTCACCATTAAGGTTGTAAGATTAAATTTTTGAACGACCTCTCCCGTTAATTCTGTAATCAGTGCAGCTCTGGATGGATCTAACGCCGCAGTATGTTCGTCCAATAACAATATTTCCGGTTCTGTAAAAGTTGTCATTAACAGCGATAATGCTTGTCTTTCACCACCAGATAGCAGACCAACCTTTGCAGTTAATCGATTCTCTAATCCTAAATTCAGGGAACTTAGTACTTCCTTGAAGGTAGATTTCCTGTTTTTTGTTACTCCAAGTCTTAATTTTCGCTTATGAATCCTACCAAGTGCCATTGCTAGATTCTCTTCTATCGTCATGGAAGGAGCTGTACCTGCCATCGGGTCCTGAAAAACCCTGCCAATAAAAGTAGAACGCTTATACTCTGGCAAATGAGCAACTTGTTGACGATTTATAAAGACATCACCTACATCAGGTATAATTTGTCCTGCAATTACATTCATTAAAGTCGACTTTCCTGCTCCATTACTTCCGATTACTGTTACAAAATCACCTTTATCCATTTCTAATTGAATATCTTGCAATGCCTTTTTTTCGTCAGGAGTCTGTTCGTTAAACGTGACGGATATGTTAGCTAGCTCAAGCATTTACGAGACCTCCTTTTTCAATGGATAAAGCTGCCTTTGTTTTAATAGTCGGCGCTTTTTCTCTTTTCTAGCTTGTAGTATTTTAGGCGTTACTAAAGAAAGAATAACGATTAGCGCGGTCATTAATTTCATATCTCCTGTATCCATAAAGTCGATGCGTAATGCCATCGTAACGATAATCCGATAAATAATTGCTCCACCGATAACAGCAAAAGTAGCTCTTGCCACTGTTTTTTTACCAAATAACGCTTCTCCGATGATAACAGAAGCAAGTCCAATAACAATCATACCAATACCCATACCAACATCAGCAAATCCACCTTGTTGAGCGATCAGAGCCCCAGCAAGGGCTACCATACCATTAGAGATACCAACACCAATAATGGTTAATGAATCTGTATTAGCTGACAGACTCCGAATCATTTGTTTATTGTCACCGATAGCCTGCAGTGCAAGACCTACCTCTGTTTTCAAATAGAAATCAGTTAATACTTTAATCATAAGCGTAACCACAACCATAAGGATTACAATTCCCCAAGTAGGTGGAAATTGTTCAATACCGACTACTGCTAATAAATTGTTTAATAACGTAGTGATCCCGGTGTTCTCAATTAGCGAATTAATGGAATCAAATACGACATTCTCATTTATAATAGATAAATTAGGCTGCCCCATAATCCGTAAATTAATAGAATAAAGCGCTGTCATCATAAGTATTCCCGAAAGTAAAGCATTAATTTTCCCCTTTGTATGTAGCAACCCTGTAAAACATCCAGCAATGAAGCCCGCTGCAGCTGCAAGTATCGTTGCAATAATTGGTGAAACACCATTCATAATGGAAAGCGCTACTACAGCACCTCCAGTAACAAAGCTGCCATCCACAGTTAGATCTGGAAAATCAAGTATACGAAAGGTTAAATACACACCTAATGCCATAATTGCATAGATTAGACCCGATTCTACAGCTCCAAACAAAGATATAAACATATGAATCCTCCTGTTTGAGGTAAAATTTAGAGCCAGACTCATCTCCGGCTCTACTCTATTATTCGTCTATTCAGCTTCTAAAAACTGCGCTGATTCATCCCATTCTGTATTCCATTCTACATTTTGCTCTTCGGCAGCCTGCTTATTAATAAATAACTGGAGTTCAGGTGGGTATTCAACTAGAAAATCACTTGGGGCTTTATCTCCTTTTAATATTGCTGCTGCCATTTCACCTGTTCGATATCCAATTGTATTATAATCAATACCAAACGTTGCAAATCCACCTTTAGCTAGTGAATCAGGCTCGCCAACAATCAATGGAATATCCTGATCATTTGCAACTCCTACTACGCTATCTAGTGCTGAAACTACTGTATTATCTGTAATAATATAAAAAAGATCAACATCACTAACAAGTGAAGTAGCAGCTTGCTGAACTTCAGAAGATGTAGCAACCGTTCTTTCTTCAATTGTTATTCCGGTGCCTTCAGCAGCTGTTTTTACCGCATCGACCTGCGTTACTGAATTTTGCTCACCTGCATTATAGAGCATACCAACCGTTGCATCAGAAAAATAGGTTTCTATAAATTCAACTGTCTTTGCAATTGCATCAGGATGAAGGTCTACCACACCAGTTATATTATCACCAGGTTCTTCCATGGTTTTTATTAAACCTGCTTCTACAGCATCGGTTACCGAGGTAAAAACAATCGGTATGTCACGGGTAGCCTGCAAGGCACCAATCGCACTTGGAGTAGAATTAGCAAAAATTAAATCAACACTATCTGCTACAAACCCATCTGAGATTGGTTTAATATTATTCTGATCTCCCTGAGCACTTTGAAAATCAAATTCGGCGTTAATTCCGGCATCATTTAATGCTTCTTGAAAGCCTTCGTAAGCTGCATCAAGTGACGGATGTTCCACGATTTGACTTACTCCAATTTGATAACTCTTATCATCTGTTGCAGCTGTTCCCTCATCGTTCTCATCGCTTCCACATGCTGTAAGCGCCAGAATGCCGAGAATAACTATAAAGCCTAAAAACCTTTTCAATGCGATTCCCCCTTTTTATACTTCATTAACGTTAGAAATAGTCAAGCGAATTATATCATATAATTTATTAAATAACCAGAATCTTTTAATAGTTAAAAACTATCAGGTTACATAATTTTTTTATTATTCCGTTAATTGTGTATATAAATGTACATAGATAAGGAAGGATTCGGCAGCGGTGCATCGCGCAGAAAAAGCGTTCTTTTTTCAAGGAGGCTTCGCATATTTCAGTAAAAAAACTGAGCAAAATTCGCTCAGTCCTTATCACTAAATGCTCAGATTTACGCTTCCTCTAGTAGCTATTATGGAATAATAGCTACTGCTTGCTTGACCACCACTCCGGCTGCCCACTTCCCTT
>NZ_JAWDHA010000114.1:0-3332 GCF_034190895.1 Virgibacillus sp. M23
ACTTCAACTCCTGTGGGAAATGTTTGACCTGAAGATCCACTTTTTTGAGCGGGTTTTGCTAAAAAAGTTAGCTGAAGGACAAACCCCACGGAAAGGGAAGTGGGCAGCCGGAGTGGTGGTCAAGCAATAGCTATTATTCCATAATAGCTACTAGAGGAAGCGTAAATCTGAGCATGTAGTGATAAGGACTGAGCGAATTTTGCTCAGTTTTTTGGGTTGTTAGCCAACATACTTTCGAAAAGGAAGCTGTATTTTATAAGGAGAAGAAAGCTTTATAATATCGAATAAATTTAAATATCCACAGAAAATAAGAGTTATGCACATTTTGTTGATAAAAAAATGGACAAAAATCAATATATGGTATAGATAAACAATTTGATCACAAAATAACTGCGAACATTTGTGCATATGTGGATAACTTTGTGGGTAATCACCGTTTTTCAACAGGAAACTGCCAAGTTATACACTATTTATCAACAGTTGAACATGAACTGGCAGTAAGCCCCCACCTCGAGCAATAACGTGAAACCAAAATTAGTAAGTGTGGAATCGACTGCCAGTAAATGTCCGACTGGTCTAATCATCCATGGGGATAAACAAAACCCCCACGGATTGGAGTTTACTTATTTCTATCCCAAATTGTTAGCAATAAAATGAACATGACAATATCAAGACGTGCTTCGAATAAGAAAGCAAGTAGATTTTGATTTAATAGTATTGGTAATTTGGTTAGATAGATTGCTCCAAACATGATAAGAATCAATGGAGGGACAACGATTTTTACATACATTTTACCAGCAATAAGTATTCCACAAACAATTTCAACGAGAGCAATTAGGAAAAGTGTTGTTTCTGGAAAGGGTATTCCTAACTGTGTAAATATCCCTTTGAAATCATGCACGATTAACTTCATCATCCCAGAAGTTATAAATACAAAACCAATCGAATAGCATACCCATTGATATAATGGCAACTTCAATGTACCTTTCACAAAATACCTCCCTTTTTTGTTGTTCGTTTAAACCTGCATGAATAGGCAGTAGGGATCCACCATAAGTTTTCGCAGAAATCGCATAGTGTAACTAGACGTTTCACTATCCGTAAATGTCCAAACGGTGTGAACAGAAAAACATATTTTTGTGGATATATAAACCAACTTGCTTTGCACTATCGATGGATCGAAGCATAGCAGAAGTCTTAGGGTCAATAGAACTAGGCTAACCACCAGTGAGGCATGTAGGAGAACGCAACCGATGGAAGCTTCCCTTTATATATATGCAGAGAGGTAGACAACCTTGCCAAGCTTTTTAAAATCTTAGGTTGGCTATCTTGCCAAGCCCCATCATTAGCCTTATAATTTCTTTTAGAATGCAGAAAGGAAGTGTACTTGGAAATGATACGCCGTTTTTTCTCCTATTATAAGCCACATAAGCGTTTATTTATCATAGATTTTACCTCTGCAGTAATTGTTGCTATTCTGGAGCTTGCCTTCCCAGTTGCTGTGCAAAGCTTTATTGATAAATTACTACCTGAAAATGATTGGGATATCATTGTGCTGGTAAGTATTTTATTGTTATTGGTTTATCTGATCAGTACTGCTTTACAATATGTCGTAACGTATTTAGGACATAAATTAGGAATAAATATTGAGACAGATATGCGTCAAGAGTTGTTTCATCATGTTCAACGACAATCGTTTCGTTTCTTTGATAATACGAAAACAGGTCATATCATGAGTCGTATCACCAATGATTTGTTTGATATTGGTGAGCTTGCTCACCATGGTCCAGAGGATTTCTTTATATCCATTATGACGTTTATCGGAGCATTCATTATTATGTTTACGATTAATGTTAAACTAGCAATTGTTATTCTTTTCGCCGTGCCTATTTTAATTTTCCTTATTGCTTATAGCAATATAAAAATGAATAAAGCTTGGAAGAAAATGTATGAGGATATTGCCGGTGTTAACGCAAGAGTGGAGGACGCCGTGTCTGGAGTTCGGGTTGTCCAGTCATTCACGAATGAAACACATGAGATGGATCGCTTTACTAAGGACAATTATAGCTTCCGTAAAGCAAAAGTTGGTGCTTATAAAGTAATGGCAATTGTACATTCAAATATCTATATGCTTATGCGCCTAATAACGCTGGTTGTATTAGTAGTAGGGGCATGGCTCACTTATCAGGAGGAGCTACTTATTGGTGAATTGGTAAGCTTTGTATTATTTGTAAATGTATTATTTACACCGATTCAAAAAATAACTGCTCTGCTGGAGTTATACCCTAAAGGAATGGCAGGATTTAAACGATTTGTTGATCTATTAGAAATTGAACCAGATGTGCAAAATAAAGACGATGCAACAGTAGTAGATCATCTAAAGGGAAATATCTCATTTGAACATGTTACGTTTGCTTACGAAAAAACACAAAAACCTGTATTAGATAAGCTTAGCTTTGGAATTAATGCAGGAGAGACGATTGCCTTTGTCGGACCATCGGGAGCAGGTAAGACAACCATTTGCTCGCTAATTCCACGTTTTTATGATGTGGACGGCGGGAGCGTGACAATTGATGGCATGGATATTCGCGATATGACGAAAGAATCACTTCGCCAGCAAATAGGTATTGTACAACAGGATGTATTTCTGTTTACTGGTACGTTGCGTGAGAATATAGCTTATGGAAAATTAGATGCGACGGATGAGGAAATTGAGCTAGCCGCACGTCGTGCTCATATGGAAGAATTTATTAAGGAGCTTCCAGATGGATATGAAACGCAGGTTGGTGAGCGTGGATTGAAGCTGTCGGGGGGACAAAAGCAACGGATTGCTATTGCGCGTATGTTCTTAAAGAATCCACCAATTCTTATTTTAGACGAAGCAACCTCAGCGCTCGATACCGAGACCGAAACAATTATTCAAAAGGCTCTAACAGAGCTTTCCAAGAATCGTACAACGCTCGTGATTGCCCATCGTCTTGCTACAATCAAAAATGCAGATCGGATAATGGTGGTAACAAAGGAGGGCATTGAAGAAGAGGGGAGTCATGAAGATTTACTTAAGCGAGATGGTATTTTTGCTCACTTGCATCGTGTACAAATGCGCTAATAAAATAGTTTTTACTAGAAAACGTCAATACTGCTAAGATTACTTCACTAGTCTAAGCTAGTAGAGGAGCGCTCTGCACCTCTACTAGCTTTTTTAATAAGTTAAGAAAGTATAAAATCAGTGCAATGACTGCGTTAAGCGAAGTAGTTATTTTGAAATGTTTGATGTATATTGGCAATGCTCCGACTAATTACTTCGCTTTCCGTGGGCACGGCCTCAACTA
>NZ_JAWDHA010000115.1:0-3096 GCF_034190895.1 Virgibacillus sp. M23
TAAGAAAGTACACCGCCTTCAGGCAAAATACAAGCCTAAATTATAACAAAAAAGATTCCAGCTATCATTTTTTGATAACTGGAATCTTTTTTAACTTCATAAGGGCTAGTTATGTCCCAGCCCCTTTCTTAACTAATGCGATAAGTTGTATTAGTATATTAAACGCGTTCTACTTTCCCTGATTTAAGGGCACGTGCAGATACATATACTTTTTTCGGTTTTCCATCTACCATAATACGTACTTTTTGTACATTAGCTTTCCATTGACGCTTATTGGAATTCATAGCGTGAGAGCGTTGGTTTCCACTGCGAGTTTGACGTCCAGTTACAACACATTTTCTGGCCATGTTATCCCTCCTACTTTTACATGTTTCTTTGCATTTTCATACTTATACAATTTACCATAACTCTTACTAGATTGCAATTATTCTTTTTGTAAAACCACGAATAAACTGGGATTATTTGTTATATAAAGAGAAAATACTTGACAGATTAACACAAATCGTACATTGTTATAAGTGGTAATTTTTAATTAGGTATTATCTATACTTTTAAAAAGGTTCTGCATGTAGTAGAATATGCTTAGATAATGTGAGCAGGTATTATAAGGAGGATTCAAATGTCCATTGAACTTCATACAAACGATGGTCAGGTAACGATTACTAATGAAGTAATTGCCACTATTGCTGGTGGTGCAGCAGTTGAATGTTATGGAATTGTTGGGATGGCTTCTAAAAGTCAAATACGCGATGGCATTGCTGAAATCTTAAGAAAAGAAAACTTTTCAAAAGGTGTCATTGTCCGTCAAGAAGAAAGCAATTTACATATCGATATGTATATTATTGTGAGTTATGGAACAAAAATATCCGAAATTGCTCATAATGTTCAATCTCAGGTTAAATATACGTTAAATCAATCCTTAGGGTTAGAAATTGATTCTGTCAATATTTATATTCAAGGAGTTCGTGTCTCAAAAGACTAATTTCATATCATCTAATTGTATAAAGTGTTAATGCTCTAGCGCCTGAAGCATGAATAGTAGATCTACAGGCGCTGTGAGCTTTTGTCTACAGAGGAGGAAATATAATAGTGACTTTACAGAAGATAAATGGCAAGAAACTTGCTCAAATGATTCTTTCTGGAGCGCATAATTTGTCGAATAACGCCAAGAAAATTGATGCTTTAAATGTATTCCCTGTACCCGACGGTGATACAGGAACAAATATGAATCTAACGATTACTTCCGGAGCTAATGAAGTAAAAAAATTAACTAGTGACAGTGTATCTGAAGTAGCTGAAGCATTTGCTAAAGGGTTACTAATGGGTGCTAGAGGTAATTCAGGGGTCATACTATCACAAATTTTTCGTGGTTTTTCTAAAGGGTTGGAAAAAAAAGAAGCGGTTACAACCATGGAGCTTGCGAAGGCATTTGAAAGTGGTGTTTCCACTGCGTATAATGCTGTAATGAAACCTGTAGAAGGCACCATACTAACTGTTGCAAAGGATGCAGGGAATCAAGCAGTTTCAGTTGCTGAAAAAGAACAAGACATCATTCAGCTAATGGAACAAATTGTAGCTGAAGCAAAAGCATCACTTAAACGTACACCAGATTTACTTCCAGTCCTAAAAGAAGTTGGTGTAGTAGATTCTGGTGGGCAGGGTTTATTAACCATCTATGAAGGATTCCTTGCTGCGTTAAAGGGAGAAGAACTTCCTGAAGATCCATCGGATATTAATATGGATGAAATGATAAATGCTGAACACCATAAAGTAACACAGGATTTTATGGATACAGAGGATATAGAGTTTGGCTATTGTACTGAATTTATGGTTAAGTTTGAAGAAGACAAATTAAATGAATATCCATTTGATGAAGAAGCATTTCGTAACGATTTAAGTGAGCATGGTGATTCCTTGCTAGTTGTTTCTGATGATGAGCTTGTGAAGGTTCATATTCATGCAGAGTATCCAGGACATTGTTTAACAATGGGGCAACGTTATGGAAGCTTAATTAATATGAAAATAGAAAATATGCGCGAGCAGCATACTGCTATTGTAGGAAGTAAAGAAAAGAAAAATATGCAAAAAGAAAAGTCGGAATATGCAATTGTTACAGTGGCCATGGGTAAAGGCTTGAGGGATCTTTTGGAAAGCTTAGGGGCAAGTGTGGTCATTGAAGGTGGACAAACAATGAATCCAAGCACTCAGGATATTGCAAATGCCATCAAGCAAGCTAATGCTAAAAATGTGTTAATGCTTCCAAATAACAAGAATATCCTAATGGCAGCTGATCAAGCGGCAGAATTAGCTGAAGAAAATGTACGAGTTGTTCCAACTAAAACAATTCCACAAGGTATAAGCGCTATGCTCTCATTTCATCCAGATGCAGATATTGATAGTAATCAGCAAGCAATGGACGAGGCAAGAAAACAGGTGAAAACTGGACAAATAACTTATGCTGTACGTGATACACAAATTGATGGCATTACCATTGAAAACGGTAATTTTATGGGTATTGCAGATGGTAAGATCATTGCTACTGACTCTGATAAAATGGAAACAGTGAAATTGCTTCTAAATGAGATGATCTCTAAAGATGATGAGATCTTGACGATTCTTCAAGGGGAAGATGTAGAAGATGAAGAAGTAAATCGATTGATCAAATATATAGAAGAAACATACGAAGATATTGAAATTGAAGTGCATAACGGTAATCAACCAATATACTCCTATATATTTTCCGTGGAATAAGCAGCTTTTTATATAAATAATAGGGCTGTATCAAAAGTCCATTAGAGGAACGAAACACCGACCATGATATTTAAACATCACGGTCGGTGTTTCGTTCTGGTTTGTATTTATTTTGATTATCTCCGCACGATGGCAAGAGGGTTAATTTTAGATAAATAAAAAAAATTGAGCAAAATTCGCAGTCCTTATCACTAAATGCTCAGATTTACGCTTCCTCTAGGGGCTGGGACATAACTAGCCCTTATGAAGTTAAAAAAGATTCCAGTTATCAAAAAATGATAGCTGGAATCTTTTTTGTTATAATTTAGGCTTGTATTTTGCCTGAAGGCGGTGTACTTTCTTAAA
>NZ_JAWDHA010000116.1:0-2537 GCF_034190895.1 Virgibacillus sp. M23
TCTCATAGCGGAGACTAATTACGTAGACTCCTGCGGGATTAGCGCGAGCCGAAAATCCACTTTGCAACGTGTTCTTCTTTGCAAAGTTAGTTGAGGCCGTGCCCACGGAAAGCGAAGTAATTAGTCGAAGCATTGCCAATATACATCAAACATTTCAAAATAACTACTTGGCTTAACGCAGTCATTGCACTGATTTTATACTTTCTTAACTTGAAATAAAAAAATAAATTCGATCACTTTTTTCTTTCTTTCCTCAATTGGATCAGCATGAAGTAATATTTCAGCAATCTCATCCTGTAGCCCGTATGTCAAATTTACACCATAATGCTTTTCTTGAAAATACGAAAATAGTACCGCAATCATTGTCCCACAAACGGAAATACCAAATCCTTGTAAAATACAAATCCACAGCGAGGCATTCATCGTTTCCACTGCAAAAATGAAGCTAGGAATACTCACTACCCACATCGTAGATAAAGCAAAAGACCGTAAGAGGGCTGTTCCTTTATAGTTTTCCCATGCTTCAGTTTTTTTCTTATACAGGATTTGATTAATGAATTGATACATCATCGGTATTGCACCGAATAAAAGAAAATAAGAAAAAACCTGCGTTAATGACATCATCCCTAGATAAAACTTTCTACTTGTATTCAAAGATTTATGCGCCATTCCCATGATGTCCTCGATATAAGGCTCTTCACGAAGTACCCAACTGATCATTGGTACAATGACTAAAAGTCCAACGATGCTTCGCATTTGCAATAGTCCACTATATAGTCCCTCCCCAATAGAGACTTTAGAAAATAGGAGGATAATAAAGCCGGTGATAAATAGGAAAAAGGGGAGTTTAAATTGTCTTAACGTCTTTGATAAACTAGCAAATATTAGTATAAATAAACCACAACATGCTAAAGCATACAGCAATAATCTCTTTTCAAAAAAGTAAGTTACAAGGTGTAGAAACGTATAGGATACAATGGAAATTCTTAATCCCCACGTTATGACAGACTGCATACATTCCATCTCCCATGTCATAGTTGTTTGTTTACCTTTAATAGCATAGCTGGAATGTTAAGGTTACACAAGTGCCCATTCTTATGTAGTCTAGAATTATATGGAGGATTCAGGTTGACTGGTAAAGCGAATTTGTCTAGCTTCATTTGAATAGATCGTGTTAACGTTATATCACCCTAGCTATAGGTTGGAGGCTTCCCTTTCTATCCCAAATAAAATGCACTCTACCCAAAAAGTGCATCTCTATTCTAATCAAGCTGATTGTGAACCTTACTATGTATCTACTGTATGGATCAAGTATTCCATTCCCATTACTTTTCTACTTATTTATGCTTAGTCCACTAAAATGTACAACCTCTTTTTCTATAAATTTCCTTACCTGAATGCACGTAAACCTGCACCGATAATTCCTTGACCATTATTCAAATTACTTATTTCCATGTTTTGAAGAATATGTAGTTGTTCTTCAATCAAGTAATTTTTTAACTTATCCTTTAGTAAAGGTAATATATAGGGATTATATGTTGCAACACTCCCACCAAAAACAATCTTGTGCGGATCTAATATACTATTAATCATGTAAACACCTTGGGTTAATGCATGAATCATTTCGTCCACCAATCTACTTGCATTGCTCTCTCCTCGAGTAAAATGAATAAAAATATCTTTCGTTACTAATGCTTCATTGAAATAAATGGACCTTGCCTTCGCTTGCATAGCTGGGCCAGATGCAGCATGTTCTAATCTTTCCATGCTATGATCAGCTGTGTGTGTAAAAACGGGTATCAATCCCAGCTCCCCAGCAAAGCCTGCTCCCCTTATAAAGTTTCCCCCTTGAATAATGGAGCAAGAAATCCCTGTACTAATCGTAATATAAACAAATAGTTCATCCTCAAGCATTTTTGCCTCTTTCCATTCCGCAAATGCTGCCATATATACATCATTATCAATTACAATATTATCGATTCCTAGCGCTTCCCGTAGACGATGAACTATTGGAAAATTAGACCATGGAAGGTTATTCTGAAAGACCGCTACCCCATTTCTACGATCTATTTTTCCAGGAATACCAGCACCAATCCCGTATATCTCATCCTCTGGAATACTAGAATGATTTAGGAGTTGGTTTACACATTGAATAACTTGTAGAAACATTTTCTCTTTATTTGAGGGGTCACTTTGGACTGACTCCTTTTGAATTAAGTCTCCTTTCTCGTTGACGATACCAGCTTCCACTGTCGTACCGCCAATATCAATTCCGATAGCATACCTCATTAGCACTCCTCACTTTCCTTACAACACATTCCTTAACCATGCTTATTTTCCAATAAATGCGATAGAAGCATTACATCTGTTTAACCTTTTCAAAGTACAATTTCCACCTGTTTCCCATGAATAAGAAAAACTGAGCAAAATTCGCTCATTCCTTATCACTAAATGCTCAGATTTACGCTTCCTCTAGTAGCTATTATGGAATAATAGCTACTGCTTGACCACCACTCCGGCTGCCCACTTCCCTTTCC
>NZ_JAWDHA010000117.1:0-2380 GCF_034190895.1 Virgibacillus sp. M23
TTTTTGAGCGGGTTTTGCTAAAAAAGTTAGCTGAAGGACAAACCCCACGGAAAGGGAAGTGGGCAGCCGGAATGGTGGTCAAGCAGTAGCTATTATTCCATAATAGCTACTAGAGGAAGCGTAAATCGAGCATTTAGTGATAAGGACTGAGCGAATTTTGCTCCGTTTTTCTAATTGTCAAAGGAAATTATAAAATTAGCCCATGTGGATAAAGATGGGCGTGTTGAGTCACGTCCAGCTCCAGCACCCAGAAACGAGGCGACTTCACAAATCGCCCTACGCTAAGTCATCATCGGCTTGCAAGCTCACGGTGATTCCTTTACCTCTGTTGGCTCGCTCCAGTAATCGGGCGCTAGCGCTTTTGTTCGTAAGTGGTTGTCAGCCCTCTTAAAAACTCTAACCAGTGCATCCAAGATGGAAGAAATCATTCTCTTGACACAAATGCTAAACCGTTGTATCTTATTTAAAGTCATACTAATTTTATCGGAATAATAAAATATGGTAACGATAAAAATTTTTTGCGCATATGATAAGTTCAACTTCATATGCAAATAATAACGGAAATGACAAACAAGGAGGGTTTATATAATGAGTTTACTTTATACCATTGTAAACATCGCAGTACTAGTTATTTTAATTGGATTACTTATATGGATGCAGAAAAAGCATTTTTCATTTACGAAGCGTGTGTTTACTGGGCTAGGTGCTGGTATTGTCTTAGGTGCTATATTACAGCTGGTTTATGGTACAGGTTCAGAAGTATTAACAGAAACTACGGAGTGGTATAGCATCGTAGGTAGTGGTTATATCCGTTTTCTTATGATGATTGTAGTACCGCTTGTTATGGTGTCGATTATTCAATCCATTATAAATTTAGAAAAAACTGCTGAATTAGGAAAAATGTCAGCTTGGATTATTGGCATTTTAATAACAACAACGATGATTGCTGCCTTGATCGGAATTGGTTCGGCAACACTATTTGACTTAAGTGCTGACCAAATAGAAGCTGGGCATGCAGAAAATGAACGAGGAACAATGCTTGAGACCACATTGGGTGAAGTTGAAAATCAATCAGCTCCACAAAAAATTCTGAATTTCATCCCGTCTAATATTTTCTTAGATATGACTGGAGAGCGATCTACTTCTGTTATTGCAGTAGTTATATTCTCGGTAATTGTCGGTATTGCTGTTCTCGGAGTTCGTAGGAAGAACCCAGAACAGGCAGAAATGTTTACAAAGATCGTTAATTCTCTTTATGCAGTCGTTATGAGAATCGTTACATTAATTTTACGTTTAACACCTTATGGTATTTTAGCATTGATGGCAAATACGGTGGCAAGCACAGACTTCGCAGGCATTGTAGAACTAGGTAAATTTGTTCTCGCATCATATGTTGCGTTAATCGTTATGTTTGTTATTCATCTATTATTAGTAAGTTTATTCGGATTGAACCCGTTCATATATTTACGTAAGGTCATTCCTGTATTAGGCTTTGCGTTTACATCACGTTCAAGTGCTGGAACGATCCCACTAAACATTCAAGCACAACGAAATTCGCTAGGTATTGATCAAGGTATTGCCAACATGTCAGCGTCATTTGGTGCAACAATGGGACAAAACGGATGTGCAGGTATATATCCAGCTATGCTGGCTGTTATGATTGCGCCAACAGTAGGAATCGATCCATTATCACCTGGATTTATATTGCAATTAGTACTTATTATTGGTATTAGTTCATTTGGAATTGCTGGTGTTGGTGGGGGAGCAACCTTTGCAGCATTAATTGTACTTTCCTCCATGAATATGCCAGTTGCACTAGCTGGGCTATTAATTTCCATTGAAGCCTTTATTGATATGGGACGTACTGCTCTTAATGTTAATGGTTCTATGGTTAGTGGGACATTGACATCGAGAATATTAAAAAAGATGGATGTTAAAACATTTAATGATAAAACGGCAATAGAGGAAAGTTCATCCCTTTAAGATTATTGTCAATATGAAGCGGTAGCTTGTAGAGAACTTAGAGTTTCTCTACAAGCTTTTTTGTAGTCTGTGGAATTTATAAAATCTGCCCATGTGGATAAATATGGGTATGTAGAGCAACGTCTAGCTCCAGCGTCCAGCAATTAGGCGACTTCACGAATCGCCCTAAAAATAAGTTATCATTGGCTCGTACAGACTCACCGTGATTTCTTTATCACAGCTGACTCGCTCCAGTCGCTACGTTTCTAATCGGGCGCTTGCGCTTTTGTTCTAAGTTAAGAAAGTATAAAATCAGTGCAATGACTGCGTTAAGCCAAGTAGTTATTTTGAAATGTTTGTGTATATTGGCAATGCTCCGACTAATTACTTCGCTTTCCGCGGGCACGGCCTCAACTAA
>NZ_JAWDHA010000118.1:0-2352 GCF_034190895.1 Virgibacillus sp. M23
GACTAGAAATGAAACATAAGACGCTAAAAGCTGCATAAATAAAATTGATCTTTATTAAAAAAACTTAAAAATCATCAAGGAACAACTCTATGCATTTTTAAAAACAGCAATTATGAAATTGATTCTATTGAGAAGAATAGAAGAAGTAGAGGAGGATATCTTATGTCTTTATCCAGAATAATGAAATGGGTCACAGGGATATTTGAAGCACTACTTGGCTTTCCTATTCTTGGGGGCGTATATATTGTTTCAAATTTTTGGACACCCTTGTTTGTTATGTTAATACTTCATATCATTACATTATTTTTATCAAAAAGAGATGGTGCAGCTACAGCAGGTAGTATTTTAGGAATTATTACATCATGTATTGGGTGGATACCTATTGTCGGTATGGTAATGCATATCATTACTGCTATTGTACTAATAATTACTGGAACCATTTCAGACGAACAAAAACGTATAAATTAAAAAGACCAAGTAATTCGTATGTTATGCGAATTACTTGGTCTTTTTTTAGAAATTAGCATTTTGCTAAACTAGAATATTACGCTGACTTTTTTCTGAGAGATGATCAGCTATTCAGTAATTGGCCACCAATGGAATCCATCTTGTTCAAGTAAATCATTGGCAGCCTGTGGCCCCATTGAACCTGAAGGATAGTTTGGGAATTTAGGTTGTGATGCTGACCATGCTTGAAGTAAGGAGTCGATAAATGCCCATGAATAGGCTACTTCATCCCAATGTGTAAAGTTTGTTGTATCGCCGATGATACAATCATAAATTAGTTTTTCATAAGCTTCTGGTGTGTTTATTCCATCCACGCCATTATTGGTATAAGAAAGCTTAATAGGCTCAGCAATTGAGCCGATTCCAGCCTTTTTAGCGTTGAGATACAAAGTGATTCCTTCATTTGGTTGAATATTAATGACCAGTAAATTAGGATGCTTTTCTGCTTCATCCTTGTAATATAAATTCATTGGTATATCTTTAAACTCAACGACAATTTTAGTGGATTTTTCTTTCATACGTTTGCCGGTTCGGATATAGAATGGTACTCCTGCCCAACGGTAGTTATCAATCATTACTTTTCCAGCAACGTATGTCTCTGTAGTAGATCCAGCTAACTCTTCTGTTTCTTCTCGATATCCCTTCACCACTTCGCCTTTTGAGGTTCCACTTCCATACTGTCCACGAACAAAGAATTCATCCACTTTGTCAGGATCAACGTGTCGTAATGCCCGTAATACCTTCACTTTTTCTGAACGAATTTCTTCTGGAGTTAATTTAATTGGTGGTTCCATTGCTAATAATGCTACCATTTGTAGCATATGGTTCTGTACCATGTCTCTTGTAGCACCTGAATGATCATAGTAGCGTGCTCTATCTTCAACACCAAGTTCCTCACTAGAAGTAACTTGGATATTGGAGATAAAGCGATTGTTCCATAAATGTTCAAATATCCCATTCGCAAAGCGAATAACTTCAATGTTTTGTACCATTTCTTTTCCTAGATAATGATCGATACGATAAATCTGATTTTCATTAAATGCCACGCGAATTTGATTGTTTAACGCTTTTGCAGATTCTAGATCATGACCAAATGGTTTTTCAATAACAAGTCTTGTCCAGCCAGCACTATCCTTTAAGCCGTTTTGTTGAAGCTGATTGGCGATGGAACCAAAATATTCCGGTGCCATAGCTAAATAGAATATTCGATTGCCATCTGTTTGATAATTACCCTCCAGCTCTTCAAGTAATATTTTTAAATGGTCATAGGAAGACGTGTCAGTTACATCAAAGGAATGATAATAAAAATGAGATGAAAAAGCTTCTATATCTTCTGCGTTTAAAGAAGCATTTTGAATTGAATCTCTTACATTTTCCCTAAAAACTTCATTGGTCCATGGTCTACGAGCGAGACCAACTACTGCAAAATCTTCACCAATTTTTCCATTCTGATAAAGGCGATAAATGGAAGGGAATAATTTTCTCTTAGATAGGTCTCCTGTTGCTCCAAAAATCACAATTACTACGTTTGGTTTATCTATAGTATTCAAAATACCCTCTCCATTTTCTATTAACTAATTAGCCGATAGCCAAGTTATCCCGCATATAACTGGCAGTAAGCCCCCGACTCCAGGCGATAAACTGAAATAAATATGGATAAGTATGGGAACAACTGCCAGTAAATGTCCGATTGGTTCTACTATCAATCCGAAACCCATGGATTGAAGTTTCACTTTATCCCGCATATAACTGGCAGTAAGCCCCCGACTCCAGGCGATAAACTGAAATAAATATGGATAAGTATGGGAACAACTGCCAGTAAATGTCCGATTGGTTCTACTATCA
>NZ_JAWDHA010000119.1:0-2218 GCF_034190895.1 Virgibacillus sp. M23
GTCAGGTAACACTGACTGGAGGCCCGAACCCACGTATGTTGAAAAATGCGGGGATGAGGTGTGGGTAGGGGTGAAATGCCAATCGAACACGGAGATAGCTGGTTCTCTCCGAAATAGCTTTAGGGCTAGCCTCAAGGAACGAGTACTGGAGGTAGAGCACTGATTGGACTAGGGGCCCTCACCGGGTTACCGAATTCAGTCAAACTCCGAATGCCAGCTACTTTGCCTTGGGAGTCAGACTATGGGTGATAAGGTTCATAGTCGAAAGGGAAACAGCCCAGACCGCCAGCTAAGGTCCCAAAGTATACGTTAAGTGGAAAAGGATGTGGAGTTGCTTAGACAACCAGGATGTTGGCTTAGAAGCAGCCACCATTTAAAGAGTGCGTAATAGCTCACTGGTCGAGTGACTCTGCGCCGAAAATGTACCGGGGCTAAACGTATCACCGAAGCTGCGGATTGTTCTTACGAACAATGGTAGGAGAGCGTTCTAAGTGCTGTGAAGTCAGACCGTGAGGACTGGTGGAGCGCTTAGAAGTGAGAATGCCGGTATGAGTAGCGAAAAAAGAGTGAGAATCTCTTTCACCGAATGCCTAAGGTTTCCTGAGGAAGGCTCGTCCTCTCAGGGTTAGTCGGGACCTAAGCCGAGGCCGAAAGGCGTAGGCGATGGACAACAGGTAGATATTCCTGTACCACCTCATGAGCGTTTGAACGATGGGGGGACGCAGAAGGATAAGGAAAGCGCACCGATGGATGTGTGCGCCCAAGCAGTGAGGAAGTCGAATAGGCAAATCCGTTCGACGATTTCAAGCTGTAACGGGGAGGGAAATAGAGTACCGAAGTTCCTGATTTCACACTGCCAAGAAAAGCCTCTAGTGAGTTCATAGGTGCCCGTACCGCAAACCGACACAGGTAGGCGAGGAGAGAATCCTAAGGTGAGCGGGAGAACTCTCGTTAAGGAACTCGGCAAAATGACCCCGTAACTTCGGGAGAAGGGGTGCTCCTCTGCCGAGGAGCCGCAGTGAATAGGCCCAAGCGACTGTTTAGCAAAAACACAGGTCTCTGCGAAGCCGAAAGGCGAAGTATAGGGGCTGACACCTGCCCGGTGCTGGAAGGTTAAGGGGAAGCGTTAGCACTTTTGTGCGAAGCGTAGAACCGAAGCCCCAGTAAACGGCGGCCGTAACTATAACGGTCCTAAGGTAGCGAAATTCCTTGTCGGGTAAGTTCCGACCCGCACGAAAGGTGCAACGACTTGGGCACTGTCTCAACGAGAGACCCGGTGAAATTATACTATGTGTGAAGATGCACATTACCCGCGACAGGACGGAAAGACCCCGTGGAGCTTTACTGTAGCCTGATATTGAATGTTGGTACAGCTTGTACAGGATAGGTGGGAGCCATCGAAGCGTGAGCGCTAGCTTACGTGGAGGCATCCGTGGGATACCACCCTGGCTGTACGAACCTTCTAACCCAGGACCGTGATCCGGTTCGGAGACAGTGTCAGGCGGGCAGTTTGACTGGGGCGGTCGCCTCCCAAAAGGTAACGGAGGCGCCCAAAGGTTCCCTCAGAATGGTTGGAAATCATTCGCAGAGTGTAAAGGCAGAAGGGAGCTTGACTGCGAGACCTACAAGTCGAGCAGGGACGAAAGTCGGGCTTAGTGATCCGGTGGTTCCGCATGGAAGGGCCATCGCTCAACGGATAAAAGCTACCCCGGGGATAACAGGCTTATCTCCCCCAAGAGTTCACATCGACGGGGAGGTTTGGCACCTCGATGTCGGCTCATCGCATCCTGGGGCTGTAGTCGGTCCCAAGGGTTGGGCTGTTCGCCCATTAAAGCGGTACGCGAGCTGGGTTCAGAACGTCGTGAGACAGTTCGGTCCCTATCCGTCGTGGGCGTTGGAAGTTTGAGAGGAGCTGTCCTTAGTACGAGAGGACCGGGATGGACACACCGCTGGTGTACCAGTTGTTCCGCCAGGAGCATAGCTGGGTAGCTACGTGTGGCAGGGATAAGTGCTGAAAGCATCTAAGCATGAAGCCCCCCTCAAGATGAGACTTCCCATCACTTCAAGTGAGTAAGATCCCTCAGAGATGATGAGGTTGATAGGTTCGAGGTGGAAGCGTGGTGACACGTGGAGCTGACGGATACTAATCGATCGAGGACTTAACTAACTTCTTTTGGTTGTCGTTGAATGATCTCTTATTTAGTTTTTAGGGTACAAA
>NZ_JAWDHA010000120.1:0-1807 GCF_034190895.1 Virgibacillus sp. M23
AAAGGAGCATTCCTGTAATGAAGAAATTTGAGGATTGAACAAAAAAGAGCCCCTTGGTATCATACGAGGTGTCCAAAGCTTCGAAGCAAAAATGGACCCTTAAATGAAATAACCAAGGAGGACTCATTTATGAATTATACACAAAATCAAAAAATCTCTCAAATTACACCTTCAACTCTTATCATTGGCATTGATATAGCTAAAGACAAGCACGTAGCACGTGCTCAAGATGATCGAGGTATTGAATTTGGAAAACGATTGATCTTTGAAAATCGAATGCATGGCTTTCAAAAACTAGTGAATTGGGCCGAAAGCCTTCGAAAAGAAAATGCCAAGAATCACGTCATTCTTGGTGTAGAACCGACGGGTCATTACTGGTTTAGTCTAGCTTACTTTTTCGTAGCGAAAGGATACGATTTTGTCGTCGTCAACCCGATGCACGTGAAGAAAAGTAAAGAGCTTGATGACAATTCCCCTACTAAAAATGATACGAAGGATGCCCGCGTCATTGCACAGTTGATTAAGGATGGGCGATACGCTGTACCAAACCTCTTAGACGGCGTTTATGCCGAATTAAGAGAAGGCGTCAAATTGCGAGATCAGCTTACCAAACAACTGATGACGACCGAAGGGCGAATTCAAAACCATATTCAACGATACTTTCCAGAATTCTTTGATGTGTTTGGGAATTGGAAAGGAAAAGCAGCTTTCTGTACGTTGCGACTGTTTCCATTTCCATCTCAAATCAAGGAACTATCACCGGAAGAAGTGTTGATGAAATGGAAACCATTTGTCCAACGTGGAGTGGGAATGAAACGAGCAACAAAGCTAGTAGAAGCCGGCAAAAAGAGTGTTGGCATAAAGATTGGAATTCAGTTTTCCAAGCGTGAATTGGATTATCTATTAGACCAATATGAGCTCTATAAAGGGCAATTAGAACAGTTAGACAAGGAGCTAGAAGATCTTGTAGAGACACTTCCGGGATCCAAACAAATGATGAAGATATCAGGATTAGGATCTACTACCATCGCTCTATTCTTCTCGGAGGTAGGTGACATTACAACGTATAGTCACCCCCAGCAATTAGTTAATTTAGCTGGTCTCTCATTACGAGAACACAGCTCTGGTAAATTCAAGGGTCAAACACGGATTACAAAGAGAGGGCGAAGCCGATTACGACGAGCCTTATACTTGGCTATTCGTCCACTAGTCGCCCATAACCCGACATTTAAGGCCTTGCATCAATACTATACAACGCGATCTAAAAAGCCATTGAAAAAGCAACAGTCACTCATTGCCTTGTGTTGTAAGTTACTACGTGTATTGTTTGTCATTGGACAAAAGCAATGTGAGTTTGATGGTTCAAAACTGTTAAGAGGATTACCTCAAATTCAGGCATTACAGGCTGCTTAAAGTTTTAGGAAAACACGCTAAATACCAATTGTTTCTTAAACAAACACCAATAGTGTAGAGTTGGAGCTTATTTTCACCATTCGGGCTTTAGACCCAGCAAAGGAGCATTTCCAACCTCCACCTCATGGATACGCAGGACGAAGGAAAGTATGGATACGATCCGGAGAGATATGGGAGGGTTAGCGACCGTGATTTGTGTGGAGATTTCCTAGCACGGTTATACACTTATTTTCCAAACTCATCCAGTTTGGACGATAGGATGGCCCCTACCTTGTAAATCATTTATAGAAATTCAAATGATATCCAGTAATCTTAGTGAGTGAACTATATGATGTTTATGAAATATTGAGAATACATGAGTATTTGGTAGAAAAATTAACTTTATTGAGGGAGG
>NZ_JAWDHA010000121.1:0-1742 GCF_034190895.1 Virgibacillus sp. M23
GTTAAGTCCCGCAACGAGCGCAACCCTTGATCTTAGTTGCCAGCATTTAGTTGGGCACTCTAAGGTGACTGCCGGTGACAAACCGGAGGAAGGTGGGGATGACGTCAAATCATCATGCCCCTTATGACCTGGGCTACACACGTGCTACAATGGATGGAACAAAGGGCAGCGAAGCCGCGAGGTCAAGCAAATCCCATAAAACCATTCTCAGTTCGGATTGCAGGCTGCAACTCGCCTGCATGAAGCCGGAATCGCTAGTAATCGCGGATCAGCATGCCGCGGTGAATACGTTCCCGGGCCTTGTACACACCGCCCGTCACACCACGAGAGTTGGTAACACCCGAAGTCGGTGAGGTAACCTTTTGGAGCCAGCCGCCGAAGGTGGGACCAATGATTGGGGTGAAGTCGTAACAAGGTAGCCGTATCGGAAGGTGCGGCTGGATCACCTCCTTTCTAAGGATAATTACGGAACGCGAACCATTCTTTACGAATGGTTTGTAAGGACATACTTGGTTGTTTGGTTCAGTTTTGAGAGAGTAAATGATGTCTCTCAAGGGTGAAAGGATCTTCTGTTAAGATCCGTCACGTCCTGTGACGAACACAGAAGTCACCACATCCTGTGGAAGTTTGTACCTTGAAAACTAAATAAGAGTAACAACGACATCAAACTAAAAGCGGAAGCGAATGTTTAGCGATGTACAGACTGGACTGACTCGCAGGAGATAAAGGAAACACGATAAACGTAAGTGAATCGATGTTGACTTATCGTACGAAGAGGAAGGAAGTCATGCTAATCGCTATGAGCGGAAGCTAGAAAACCAAAAGTTAAGGCGATAAATAAGTACGCTTATTCATAGAAAGCTAGTTAAGTGAATAAGGGCGCACGGTGGATGCCTTGGCACTAGGAGCCGATGAAGGACGGGACTAACACCGATATGTCCCGGGGAGTCGTAAGTAGACGTTGATCCGGGAATTTCCGAATGGGGGAACCCACTGTTCGTAATGGAACAGTACTTCTATCTGAATACATAGGGTAGAGGAGGCATACCCGGGGAACTGAAACATCTCAGTACCCGGAGGAAGAGAAAGCAAACGCGATTTCCTGAGTAGCGGCGAGCGAAACGGAATTAGCCCAAACCAGAAGGCTTGCCTTCTGGGGTTGTAGGACACTCCATTGGAGTTACCAAGAAATTCTTTAGATGAAGCGATCTGGAAAGATCCGCCATAGGAGGTAAGAGCCCTGTAATCGAAAGAGAATTTCCTCCGGAGTGGATCCTGAGTACGGCGGAACACGTGGAATTCCGTCGGAATCCGGGAGGACCATCTCCCAAGGCTAAATACTCCCTAGTGACCGATAGTGAACCAGTACCGTGAGGGAAAGGTGAAAAGCACCCCGGGAGGGGAGTGAAAGAGAACCTGAAACCGTGTGCCTACAAGTAGTCGAAGCCCGTTAATGGGTGACGGCGTACCTTTTGTAGAATGGACCGGCGAGTTACGATCGTATGCAAGGTTAAGTGGAAGACACGGAGCCGCAGCGAAAGCGAGTCTGAATAGGGCGACATAGTATGCGGTCGTAGACCCGAAACCGTGTGATCTACCCATGTCCAGGGTGAAGGTCAGGTAACACTGACTGGAGGCCCGAACCCACGTATGTTGAAAAATGCGGGGATGAGGTGTGGGTAGGGGTGAAATGCCAATCGAACACGGAGATAGCTGGTTCTCTCCGAAATAGCTTTAGGGCT
>NZ_JAWDHA010000122.1:0-1283 GCF_034190895.1 Virgibacillus sp. M23
TCATAAGGGGCATGATGATTTGACGTCATCCCCACCTTCCTCCGGTTTGTCACCGGCAGTCACCTTAGAGTGCCCAACTAAATGCTGGCAACTAAGATCAAGGGTTGCGCTCGTTGCGGGACTTAACCCAACATCTCACGACACGAGCTGACGACAACCATGCACCACCTGTCACTCTGTCCCCGAAGGGAACATCCTATCTCTAGGATTGGCAGAGGATGTCAAGACCTGGTAAGGTTCTTCGCGTTGCTTCGAATTAAACCACATGCTCCACCGCTTGTGCGGGCCCCCGTCAATTCTTTTGAGTTTCAGCCTTGCGGCCGTACTCCCCAGGCGGAGTGCTTAATGCGTTAACTTCAGCACTAAGGGGCGGAAACCCCCTAACACCTAGCACTCATCGTTTACGGCGTGGACTACCAGGGTATCTAATCCTGTTCGCTCCCCACGCTTTCGCACCTCAGCGTCAGTTACAGACCAGAGAGTCGCCTTCGCCACTGGTGTTCCTCCACATCTCTACGCATTTCACCGCTACACGTGGAATTCCACTCTCCTCTTCTGTACTCAAGTCCTCCAGTTTCCAATGGCCCTCCACGGTTAAGCCGTGGGCTTTCACATCAGACTTAAAGGACCGCCTGCGCGCGCTTTACGCCCAATAATTCCGGACAACGCTTGCCCCCTACGTATTACCGCGGCTGCTGGCACGTAGTTAGCCGGGGCTTTCTGGTCAGGTACCGTCAAGGTGCCGCCCTATTTGAACGGCACTTGTTCTTCCCTGACAACAGAGTTTTACGATCCGAAAACCTTCATCACTCACGCGGCGTTGCTCCGTCAGACTTTCGTCCATTGCGGAAGATTCCCTACTGCTGCCTCCCGTAGGAGTCTGGGCCGTGTCTCAGTCCCAGTGTGGCCGATCACCCTCTCAGGTCGGCTACGCATCGTCGCCTTGGTAAGCCGTTACCTTACCAACTAGCTAATGCGCCGCGGGCCCATCTGTAAGTGACAGCTAAAAGCCGCCTTTCAACTTCTCGTTATGCAACGAAAAGTATTATCCGGTATTAGCCCCGGTTTCCCGGGGTTATCCCAATCTTACAGGCAGGTTGCCCACGTGTTACTCACCCGTCCGCCGCTCGTTCCACAGGCGTCACCTCCGAAGAGGATCTGCCTGCTTCCCGCGCTCGACTTGCATGTATTAGGCACGCCGCCAGCGTTCGTCCTGAGCCAAGATCAAACTCTCCAAAAAAGTTTGTTCATAATTAACACCGTTAATTATGATGTCTTAGCTT
>NZ_JAWDHA010000123.1:0-1282 GCF_034190895.1 Virgibacillus sp. M23
ATCTTGAATTTATTTGATAAACCTAATAAAGTTGGTGCCCCAAGAGAACTGAATTACGGTGCCATGATCTACTCATTAATCGCTCGTGTGGTGGAGCGAATTGTAACAATCAAAGACCTGATTAGGCGTTTAAAACGTGATCCTATTTTTCGATATGACTGTGGATTTCTTCACTCTGACCAAATTCCTTCTGAAGCTTCTTATTCAAGAATGGTTACTATCATCAGTGAATCAGATGAGATGGAACATATCCATGATGAGCTGATTTTTCTTGCCATCGATGAAGGGCATATCGGCGAAGAAAACATCGCTATTGACGCTACTCATTTCGAGGCAAGAGATCGCGCTCATACATCCGATAAGAAAGAAAGGACAACACCGAAAAAGCGCGGACGCAAACCAAAAGCTGAGCGTGAACAATGGCTCAAAGAAAAACAGGCCGAGGAAGAAGCGCGTCCGATTTATGAAAAAGAAATTGTTCATCAGCTTTCTGAATCAGTGGAAGTGTTGTTGAATGAAGCCCCCATCGAACCAAAATGGGGAGTCAAGAAAAACAGTGATGGAAAAAACATCTTCTGGTTTGGCTACAAAGGTCACTTAGCCGTTAGCACAAAAAGCCAGTACATTCTTGCGGGGATGATGACGTCCGGTAGCCTCAATGATGGAAAGGCAGCCATCCCTTTATTAAAGAAAATTAATCGCGATCTTCCGTCTTTATTTACTGCTGGCCTTTTCGATGCCGGTTACGATTATGAACCAATCTATCAACAATTAATCGATCAGGATCTACAAGCTGTCATTCCATATAACCGACGTAACGAAGGAGAGACGGTTGGTTATGACGAGTACTTCGCACCGACTTGTGTCCTAGAGCATTCCTATCGCTACGACAGCTTCGATCCAAAATACAAGACATTGAAATATACACGTCCGAAGGAATGTGCAACGTGCCCATTACAACACGACTCACTTTGTCAAAAGACTTTTAAAATCAGACAATCTACAGATATCCGAAAGTACACCAATCCCGCAAGGGGATCGAAAAAATGGGATGAACTGTACAAAGAACGTACCGCTGTCGAACGTGTTAATGCCTATTTGAAAGAATTCTTTGGACTGAATAATGTCCGTCACCGAACCGGGAAAAAATCAAGGCTTCACTTCCATTTAGTGACGCTTGTTTATAATGCCTCGAGATTAGCCGCGGATCGGATTAGACTAGAAATGAAACATAAGACGCTAAAAGCTGCATAAATAAAATTGATCTTTATTAAAAAAACTT
>NZ_JAWDHA010000124.1:0-1190 GCF_034190895.1 Virgibacillus sp. M23
CAAACTGGACGTACTCGTGACGACTTCATCCTATGCAAATAAAACGGCTTTTGCAGGAATGATTGTCAATCTTGCAGACTCAAGCGCTTATCAAGCTGATTCTACCAATCTGGATATAAACCATGAATCTCGTGATCTAGCCTATGTTATGTATACATCTGGAACGACTGGAAAAGCAAAAGGTGTCATGGTAAGTCATGCGAATCTCATTAATTACACAGTTGCGATGATCCAAAAAATTAACCTTACATCGACAGATGAAACGGCTTTATTATCCTCCTATGCGTTTGATTTAGGCTATACAACCATTTATACGGCATTACTGAGCGGGATTACGTTACACATCGCTTCTGAGAGCACCTATAAGGATCCAAACAAATTAGTATCATTCATTGGGAAGCATTGTACGTATGTTAAAATGACCCCTTCGCTGTTTTCTGTGATGATGCAATCCGATGAATTAGATACCTTCCTGCAAACAGGAAAACTTCGTTTACTAATCCTAGGTGGAGAACCATTAAATCGGAACGATTTAACACATTTTTTTGCCAAGGATACAGAAAATAAGATTTGTTTTATGAATCACTATGGACCAACCGAAACCACGATCGGTTGTATGGCAACGGAAATCGATCGACAAGAAATGATAGAGCATGGAGTCATGAATATAATCGGAAAACCATTAGCAAATGTCAAAGCCTATATGTTGGACCCACAACAAAACCTTTGCCCAATCGGAGTAAAAGGGGAGCTGTATGTGAGTGGAGTGGGAGTAGCACAAGGATATTTGCATAATCGAGAATTAACCGAAGCGAAGTTTCTTGATAATCCTTTTGAGCCAGGAGAGCGGATGTATCGTACTGGAGATCTTGCCCGATTCTTGCCAGATGGGAGAATTGAATTTTTAGGACGAATCGATAACCAAGTGAAAATCCGAGGCTATCGTGTTGAGCTAGGCGAAATTGAGCATCAATTGCGAAAGCAACCACAGGTATCAGAAGCCACAGTATTCGTTAAAGATGAGGCAGACGAAAAATTATTAGTAGCCTATTTCGTAGGGGAACAGGAGCTCGACATCGCTTCTATTCGAGATGGAATGAAGGAAGGACTACCGCATTATATGATTCCAACTTATTTCGTCCAAGTAGAGAAGATGCCATTGACGAGGAATGGGAAACTGAATAAATATG
>NZ_JAWDHA010000125.1:0-1176 GCF_034190895.1 Virgibacillus sp. M23
TCCAACCCCTTTGTTTTTCATTCAGAACCTCCCTTTGTCATGTGATGTTACAAAAGTTAACAACTCATGTCATTATTATATAGAAGAGATTCATCAATTCAAATAATATTTGAAAAATTTAGATATTTTGACCAAATCAGATGCTTTTTTTGTTATANTTATTCACATCAGAAAAAGTGAACAAAAAAAAGACAAGAAACATATCGTTTCCTGCCTCTTCCGTATGATTAATCTTTATCTGAGAATTTATCCTTCGCTTTCCCGATATCCTTTTGGATTTCGCCTTTCGCCTTATCTTTTTTGCCTTCAGCCTTCATATCCGTTCTGTCAGTCATATCTCCGGCTTTATCCTTCACTTCTCCTTTGGCTTTATTAAAGCCGCCTTTCATTTTGTCTTTTACACTATCGTTACCCATGTTGATTCTCTCCCCTCATTTATATGTGTACTTGTTATCTTCCCGATCTGAGAGGCACTAAACATTCGAATGTTATTTATCGATTTCGTAGCGCTCTCCGTAACGGAGCACTTTGTATATCGCCAGCCCGTCTGATGACTTTTTCTCTGAATACCGAACCGGCAGAAGGGCGAAAAACACGTAATACGTAGAAAAATAGACAAACTGATAGAAAAACACATTCGGCTTTAATACACTGTGGATAATCAGCAGATTGACTGCAAAAATCGTGATAAGGTTAAACAGGCAGCCTCCGGCATACACGAGTGCATTTGAGAATCGATTGTCAATCTTCAAATCCCCGTATCGGCAAAAAGAATCGATAAAATAAATCGTTCTGAACCGTATTGGCCCAATCTTAAGCAGTGTTTTTCCCATTCCAATATCCAATGAGCCTTTTCCGCCAAAAATAAAGGCCATAAAGCTGTGCCCCGAAACATGTATGATCTGTACAAGCGGCAGAACAATGAGGAAAGACCATAGAAACTTCACCATATCATTGAAACCAAACATCGAATTCNCNCTCAATCAATCATGTATATCTGCATCCCAAAACGGCTTTTGTACAAAAAACAGTGCTGTAGCGATTTTTCCTGTTCTCCCCGGAAATAAACGTTCCGATGCTCCCCTTTTTTTGCATATAAAAAAACCATCTGCCGGCAGATGGTTTTGTCTCATACTTTATATAAACAATCGTTCCTTTGAATCATCTCTCTCATGC
>NZ_JAWDHA010000126.1:0-1010 GCF_034190895.1 Virgibacillus sp. M23
CCCCAGCCCTTTAATATTCATCATTTCCTGGGCGCCTGGAATGTCTTTCATGAGATCTGTAATTTCCATGTCCAGTTCGGTTAATTGGCTCTGATAGAGCTCGTATTGGTCTAAGAGACTGTGTATTTCTTTTCTTGCGAAACGCAATCCAACTTCAATGCCGACACTCTTCCTTGCCTTCTCAATGAACTGAGTTGCACGCTTGATTCCGACGCCTCGCTTAATTGTCGTTTTCCATTGTGCTAATACTTCCTCCGGAGTCACGCCTCGGAGGTCGGATGGAAACGGAAAGTTACGTAAGCTGAATAAAGCTGTCTTGCCTTCCCAGTCTTTGAATACATCATTAAACTCTGGGAAATATCGCTGAATATGGTTTTGAATGCGTCCTTCAATGATAATCAGCTGTTTGACGAGTTGATCTCGTAATTTGATCCCTTCCCGCAGTTCGGCATAAATGCCATCGAGAAGATTTGGTACGGAGTATCGTCCGTCTTTTATCAGCTGTGCAATGACACGCGCATCCTTGGTGTCATTTTTCGTTGGTGAGTTATCATCGAGTTCTTTGGACTTTTTCACGTGCATAGGGTTTACCAGCACAAAGTTAATATCTTTTGCTTTCAGATAATAAGCAAGGCTCAGCCAAAAGTGTCCTGTTGGCTCTGCACCGATGATTAATTCACTTTTACGGTGTTCTTTTTGAAGTCTGGAGACCCAGTTTAAAAGCTGTTCAAAGCCATGAACGCGATTGTCGAAGATCAGTCGTTTTCCAAATTCAAACCCTCGGTCATCCTGCGCACGTGCCACGTGTTTGTTTTTAGCGATGTCGATTCCTACAATTAATGTTTCTGGTGTGATTTGCGATAGTTTGTGATTTTGATTATAATTCATAGTGAGACCTCTCCTTGGTATTTATTAATTTCGGGGTCAATGCGCATTGACACCCTGTACTATACCAAGGGGGCTCTTTTTTGTTCAACCCTCAAATTTCTTCATTACAGGAATGCTCCTAT
>NZ_JAWDHA010000127.1:0-1001 GCF_034190895.1 Virgibacillus sp. M23
ATGTATTAGGCACGCCGCCAGCGTTCGTCCTGAGCCAAGATCAAACTCTCCAAAAAAGTTTGTTCATAATTAACACCGTTAATTATGATGTCTTAGCTTGCTCCAGAAGTTTCCTTCTGGTTATTTTCAAGAAAAAACAGTTGCATGTTTTTCTCTTGACATACTGGTTGTTTTGTTCAGTTTTCAAAGAGCAAATATTGGTGGAGCCTAGCGGGATCGAACCGCTGACCTCCTGCGTGCAAGGCAGGCGCTCTCCCAGCTGAGCTAAGGCCCCATATAATGGTCGGGAAGACAGGATTTGAACCTGCGACCCCATGGTCCCAAACCATGTGCTCTACCAAGCTGAGCTACTTCCCGAAAAAATGGCGCGCCCGAGAGGAGTCGAACCCCTAACCTCTTGATCCGTAGTCAAACGCTCTATCCAATTGAGCTACGGGCGCTTATGGTGCCGAGGGCCGGACTCGAACCGGCACGGTGGAAACCCACCGCAGGATTTTAAGTCCTGTGCGTCTGCCAATTCCGCCACCCCGGCTTGGCTTGGAGCGGAAGACGGGATTCGAACCCGCGACCCCCACCTTGGCAAGGTGATGTTCTACCACTGAACTACTTCCGCAATACAATATATTTTTATGAATGGTGCGGGTGGAGGGAGTCGAACCCCCACGTCCGAAGACACTAGATCCTAAGTCTAGCGCGTCTGCCAGTTCCGCCACACCCGCAAAATTATATTATTATGGTGAGCCATGGAGGATTCGAACCTCCGACCCTCTGATTAAAAGTCAGATGCTCTACCGACTGAGCTAATGGCTCATAAATTTTTAATTCTAGAAGTTCTAGCGAACTAATAACTCGTACATAATTAACAAGTATAATGAAAATGGTGCCGGCCAGAGGACTTGAACCCCCAACCTACTGATTACAAGTCAGTTGCTCTACCAGTTGAGCTAGGCCGGCTTTATGGTGGAGGATGCAGGGCTCGAACCTGCGACCCCTTGCTTGTA